>NZ_SMSC01000005.1:0-155399 GCF_004359955.1 Candidatus Thiosymbion oneisti | reverse complement strand
GCATTGGCCCGGCGGGCGATGTGCTCGTTGAGCGTGCGCATGAACCAGGACAAATCGTGCAGCCGAGCCCGATAGACCTCGGCAAGTTCTTCGACCTCGGCAATCTCCGCCCGGGTCATCCCCGCCCGCGACTCCGAGAGATAACGCGTCACCAACAAGGGGCCGGTAAAGAGCCCCGTCCAGCGCCTCAGCACCTCATCGATTGACCACTCCAAGGCCCGTTCTCGGTCGATCCGCACCACGATGTGATAGTGGTTACTCATCACCGCGTAGGCAGCTACATCAATGGCGAATAAGCCAGCAAGCTGCTGAATACGCTCGACAATCCAACCGCGGCGGTGGTCGAAATTCATGCCCGAGGCATGATCCTCGCCACACAAGAAGGCACGGCGTACACAGCGGCATACACAGTGATACCAAGGGGTGTCTTCAAGGGAGACGAGAGCGGAGCGGGGAGCGGTCATGGTCGGACTCCTGGCTGAGAATATTGGGCTGAGAGGAATGCTAGCTTAGGAGGAGGGTCAAGTCAAACAAAATGGGTGTCCTTTTATACAACTTGTTGCCTCGGTCTCTTCCAACGAACAACTACGGCGAACTTCCATCTTGCGGGAAAAGGACCAGGTTCGATTTCTGAGGAAGCCGATCAACGGAGATTAATCGAGCCGAGCCCCTTATCGCTTCAAAATACCTGTCTTTACCCTATTATGCGTACATCAAGCGGTGCCCTTTTGGTTCAGGAAGAGGGTTACCAAACTCCTGGGCGGTATATAATCACACGGGACCTGACATCCCTTATTTGATCCGCAGATTACGCCGATTTCCGCAGATGAAGAATGAAATAATCTGTGAAAATCTGCGCAATCTGTGGATAAAAAGATGCCTTTTCCCATGCTCAATCCGGCCTGGACTGCTCCGCAGCCCGTAGGGTGGGCTGCGCCCACCGGATAGGCTGAACACCGCATGTCGGGCATTGTCTGCGTGCGGAACGCGCAGGCAGGCTCACCGTATCATGTGGTTCGCCGCCGGGAGCGCCGACATCCTGTCGGCAAGTGGGCACCACCCGGCAGGCCGGCGAGGTGCCCGACACGGAACACCGAGTATTGGGCAAAACCTCTGTCGGGCACGGGCCATTCGACGATGCGGTTCGGTCATCCCTGACGCTCACCGCATCCTACATCTCTATGGATCAAGCAGGCACGCACAATTGAACGTCGGGTTACGGCGCGTTCAATGGTGTTGGCATCCCTCATCATCGAAAGACGCGCCTAACCCGACCTACGCAGCGAGGCGGCGCAGGACATAGTGCAGGATGCCGCCGTTGCGGTAGTAGTCCGCCTCGTTCGGGGTGTCGATACGCACAATCGCGTGGAAGGTCTTCTCGCCGCCTTCGGCTGCGATGGCCCGTATGCTGACCGTTTTGGCGTTACCGCCGTCCAATCCTTCGATGTCGAAGATTTCGTACCCCGTAAGTCCGAGGGAGGTCGCAGTCTCTCCGGCCATGAACTGGAGCGGCAGCACCCCCATGCACACCAGGTTGGTACGGTGGATGCGCTCGTAGCTCTCGGCGATGACGGCCTTCACCCCCAACAGCCGCGGCCCCTTGGCCGCCCAGTCGCGGGAGGACCCGGAGCCGTACTCCTTGCCGGCGATGACGATGGCGGGCACGCCCTCGGCCTGGTAACGCATGGCCGCGTCATAGATGGATAGCTGCTCGCCGCTGGGCTGATGGAGGGTGACGCCGCCCTCGGTGCCCGGGGCCATCAGGTTGCGCAGGCGGATATTGGCGAAGGTACCGCGCATCATGACCTGGTGGTTGCCGCGCCGGCTGCCTAGGCTGTTGAAATCTTTCGGCGCTACACCCTGGTCGAGCAGATACTTGCCGGCGGGCGAATCGGGCTTGATGGCGCCGGCCGGGGAGATGTGGTCGGTGGTGATGGAATCCCCCAGCAGGGCCAGACACCGGGCCCCCCGGATATCAGGCACCCTTCCCACGGAGAGGCTCATTCCCTCGAAATAGGGCGGTTTCCGAATGTAGGTGGAGTCGGGCCAATCGTAGGTCTGGCCGGTGGCGGCCCCCAGGGATTGCCAGCGTTCGTCCCCGGCGAAGACATCCGCGTAAGCGGCCTTGAACTCGTCCGCCGTGACATGGTCGGCGATGGCCTGCCTGATCTCGTCCTGGGTCGGCCAGAGGTCTTTGAGATAGACAGGGTTTCCGTCCCGGTCCTCGGCCAGCGGTTGCCGGTAGGGGTCGATGTCGATGCGCCCGGCGATGGCATAGGCCACCACCAGCGGCGGGGAGGCCAGGTAGTTCATGCGCACCTCGGCATGGACCCGACCCTCGAAGTTGCGGTTTCCCGACAAGATGGATACCGCGCACAGGTCCTTCTCGGCAATGGCCTTGGAGACCGGTTCGGGCAGGGGACCCGTATTACCGATACAGACGGTGCAGCCGTAGCCCACGTTGTGGAAGCCGAGCTGCTTCAGGGGCTCGGTCAGCCCGGCGCGTTCCAGATAACGGGTCACCGCCAGAGAGCCGGGGCCCAACGAGGTCTTGACCCAGGGTGCGGCCTTGAGACCACGCGCGGCCGCCTGCTTTGCCACCAGACCGGCAGCGAGCATGACCGACGGGTTGGAGGTATTGGTGCAGGAGGTGATGGCGGCGACCACGATGGAGCCGTCGGAGAGCGCCACCTCCTGACCCTTGACCACCGTTTTGGCCGGTCCCTGATCAGGGATATTGCGTTCCTGCTTGAGATCGGCCAGGGCCGCGGGAAAATGCGTCGCCAGGTCGGTGAGCGGCACCCGGTCCTGGGGGCGCTTGGGACCGGCCAGGGAAGTCACCACGGTGCCCAGATCCAGTGCCAGGGTCTCGGAATAGTCCGCCGCGGGGGCGTCGGCCGTATGCAACACCCCCTGGACTTTGGCATAGGCCTCCACCAAGGCCACCTGTTCCTCGCTGCGCCCGGTGAGACGCAGGTAGTCCAGGGTTTCCCGGTCAATGGGGAAGAGCCCGCAGGTCGCGCCGTACTCGGGGCCCATATTGGCGATGGTCGCACGCTCGCCCATGGGGAGGGAACCGATGGCGGGACCGTAGAATTCCACGAACTTGCCCACCACCCCGTGGCGGCGCAGCAGATCGACGATGGTCAGGACCAGATCGGTCGCGGTCACGCCTTCCTTGAGCTCCCCGGTGAGCTTGCAGCCCACCACCTTGGGGACCAGCATGGAGACCGGCTGACCCAGCATGGAGGCCTCCGCCTCGATGCCCCCCACGCCCCAACCGAGCACGCCGATCCCATTGACCATGGTAGTGTGGGAGTCGGTGCCTACGCAGGTATCGAAGTAGGCCTGGGTGGTGCCGGCAACGGGGTTCGGAAACACCACCCGCGCCAGATACTCCACATTGACCTGATGCACGATGCCGGTATCCGGGGGCACCACCTTGAAGCCGTCCAGGGCCTTCTGCCCCCACTTCAGGAACTGGTAACGCTCCTGATTGCGTTGGAACTCGAGCTCGGCATTCTTGGCAAAGGCGTCGTCCGAACCGAAGTAGTCCACCTGCACCGAGTGGTCGATGACCAACTCGGCGGGCTGCAGGGGGTTGATCCGCTTGGGATCTCCGCCGAGTGCCTGCATGGCGTCGCGCATGGCGGCGAGATCGACCACCGCCGGCACACCGGTAAAATCCTGCATCAGTACTCGGGCCGGACGATACTGGATCTCATGGGAGGGCTCGGCCTGGGGGTCCCAGCTTGCCAGGGCCTCGATATCCTCGCGCCGAACGGTTACGCCGTCCTCGTTGCGCAATAGGTTCTCGAGCAGAATCTTCATGGAGTAAGGGAGGCGTTCGCTCCCCGCTACCGCAGCGAGACGAAAGATCTCGTAATCCTTCTCCCCAACCTTGAGCCGGGACCTGGCCTGAAAGCTGTTGTGCATCGATAGACTCCACCGTTGCGCGTGCATGACCGAAATGAAACCTAAAGCATCTTAACCTGAATCTCTATCCTTGATATCGCAGATTACGCAGATTTTTGCGGTGCGATTAGGTTGAGCAAAGGTCCGTCACCTCGGCGCCTTCGCTCTAATCGAGGCGGTTCGCGCGGGGAGTGCAGGCACCGGCCGGCAAGCCCGTAGCCCGTAGGTCGGGTAAGGCCAGGGATGGCCGCCACCCGACACGCCGGCCATCCGGTGTCGGGTGACGGCGCGCCAATCACCGCGGCCAATGCAGCTTTGCGCTCGTTCCCACGCTGGAGAGACTGTGAAAGTATTACCGAATTCTCAGAGTGGGAGGGACAGGGGGACACAATTTCCAAAATTAGGCAGCATATCTTGCTCCTATACCCACTTTGCGCAGAATTTAGCGTGAAATGAGAAAATTTCATCCCACCAACATCAGAATAAAGCGAATACTTTCATACCCTCTGGAGCGTGAGAGCCAGAGACGGCTTTCCACGCCGGTGCGGTGAGACAGGTCGATATATAGGGAGTCCGTATCTGGGTAGGAGTTGAGTTTCATGGCTATCAGGTCCCGGATGATTGAATAGAGTCGAAGATGAGGCCATTCTTGTGTGCCGGAGAGGTCGTGAAGTTACTGAGAGCCCCGTGAGTATACGCCGACAACCACATTGCCCTCCGAGTTGTGACCGGCCGAGTTGTGACCGGGGCTTCGATTGACTCATCCCGGGTTCTGGAAAACTAGGGAACGGCTCCTGAGGGGACTCTATCCACCGACCTGTGTGCTCTGCGGCGCCCAGGGAGAGGGTGAGCTGGATCTGTGCGCCCCGTGTCTGGCGGATCTGCCCAGAAACCGGGATTGCTGCCGCCGTTGCGCGCTGCCCTTGCCCGCCGAGCGGCCGTCGGGCGCTCTGTGTGGTGAGTGTCAACGCCGCTTGCCGCCCTACGCCGTCTGTCACGCCGCCTTCCGTTACGAGGGGCCCCTGCCTATCCTGGTGGGTGGGGCCAAGTTCCGGGCTCGTCTGAATCTGGCCCGGCTGCTTGGGCAATGTCTGGCGAATGCTCTGGGCGAGTGTGGCGCCGAGCTGCCGGAGCTGATTGTGCCGGTGCCGTTACACGCGAAGCGATTGCGTGAGCGGGGTTACAACCAGGCCCTCGAGCTTGCCCGCACCCTGGGTCGCGTGTTTTCGATCCCGGTGGATGTCCATAGCTGCGTGCGGGTTTCGGCTACGCCACCCCAGGCCGGATTGGCGCGGAAGGAGCGGCAGCCTAATGTACGTGGGGCATTCCGTATCCTGCACCCGCCGGGCGTCGAACGGGTAGCGATTCTGGACGACGTGGTCACCACCGGGAGCACTGTCTCGGAGCTGACCAGGGTGCTGCTGAAGGCCGGCGTCAAGCGTGTGGACGTCTGGGCAGTGGCACGTACGCCCTGATCTCCGCCGAGTGGTCCCGGAGTGGGAGCTATTTTTTGCCTAATCGGGTAGTAGCAAATTTTTAAGTGGTTAGCGTAGTACCCAGTTTCGGTCTATTTTTCCTGTACGATGCGGCCAGCCCTGTGGGCACCTCATTGTGCCTGTCAATCCCGTACCAGAAAGATAGACTGAAGCTAGGTAGTAGAGCGGTTCATTAACCACTCCCCACTTCTTGTTTGATCCCCTCTCACCGACCCTCTTTTAGAGGGAGAGGGGGTGCAGCTCGTGGCGTACCCAACACACTGCTATTGGCTATGTTTCCATTTAAACCTTAACTGTCAGGTCCCGGATGATTACATAGGGAGTAAAATTGGGTCATTGTTGCGTGCCCGAGAGGTCATGGAGTTGCTTGTAGCCACGTCTGTAGCGGAGAACGCACCATGAATATCCACTTGCATGCCAATGCGACCACCACCCCGAAGACCCGCCAATACATTCAGGTATCCAAGACCCTGCTACCCCAGGAGGACGGTGCGCAGACACCCCCCCCCACAAAACCTTCAAGGACTACGCCCCCGGCTTTGTGCACGTCGATGTCAAGTACCTGCCCCAAATGCCAGACCAAGACCAGCGCACGGACCTGTTCGCCGCCATTGATCGGGCCACGCGTTGGGTCTACGTCGAAATCCTCAAGGACAAGTCGGCAACCACCGCCAGCGGTTTCCTGAAGCGCCTGATCGACACCGCTCCGCTCAAAATCACCACGCTCCTAACCGACAACGGCAAGGAATTTACCGACCGCTTTTGTGCCACCGGCCAGCGCCAGCCCACCGGCGCCCACGCTGTTGATCGGGTGTGTGCCGACAACCACATCGAACATCGCCTGATCAAGCCCAGAACCCCGCAGACTAACGGCATGATCGAGCGCTTCAATGGCCGTATCGCTGACGTGCTGCGCACCACCCGCTTCGATTCATCCGCGCACTTGGCCGAGACCCTCAAACGCTACGTCCAGGTCTATAATCAACACCTTCCCCAAAAGGCTTTGGGCCACATCCCGCCCCTTCAAGCCATGAAAAACTGGTATCAAAAACAGCCTAATCTGTTCAAAAAATGTGTCTATAATCTGGCGGGACTTGACATTCGGCTGGGACCACTTCCTGGTACGCGGCTTCAAGAAGGTCCGCGGTGAGATGAGCCTGATGATTCTTGGCTACAACCTCCTGCGGGTGGTCAACTGGCTCGGGGTCGGCGCATTGAGGGATTACTGCGTCCGGCGAAAACAGGTCGGGAATAGCCAGGTCCTCGCACACCTGGCCGCATGAAGAATAACACACTGTTTTTATTAGCTATTTATGGGCTTGCCCACCACAAATCCAGGAGCCGGCACTCAGCGGCTAGACACCGCCGATTTAGCGCCTGGGCACCGCTTTCCGGGCTTCCGAGGTGCTGCAACCCAAGCCCGCAAGCACGGGCGATTTCTTTCACAGTCTCTCCAGCGTGGGAGCAAACTTGTCCCGACGGAGGAGGGATCTTGACGCTCCAGCGTCATGAAACCTTGGCCGCTGGAGCGGCCACAACGGCATTCCCACGCTGGAGCGTGGGAACGAGCCAAAGCCCCCTAGGCCGCGGTCCACGCGGCGCAGGCCCGCGTCCGTCCCGGTGTCTGTGGTCTCCACATAGACGGGGATTCCGTCCGCCAGCTCAAACTCCAGCAGCTCTCTATCGCTCATGCCGTAGCCTGCTCAGTCCGCCCGATGATGGCCGCATTGTATCGGAATCACAATTTCATGCGCTTGAAGAACCTTTCCGGGATCGACCGGATGAGTGCCATAACCGGCCGCCAGAATGCGGGGGCATAGCTGACATCGATACCTTTGGCGATAGAAGAAACTATTCGATCAGCGATCTGTTCGGGTGTGGCCCAGAGGGCGCCTTTCTCGAACGCGCTGGTCATGGGTGTATCGACAAAACCCGGCTTGATGGTAATGACCTTGACGCCGGATTGATGTAGCCGATTCCGCAGCCCTTGCAGGAAGATGGTCACGGCACCCTTCGCGGAACCATAGACATAATTGCTTTGTCTGCCGCGATCTCCGGCTACCGAGGTGATCACGACAATGGTTCCTTGCCTGCTCGCCTCGAAGTAGTCGGCCAGATAGGTCACCAGCGAGATGGTGCTCAGGGCATTGATCTCGAACGCCGCCCGGGTCGCGGCGAAGGATCCCTCGCAGGTCCTCTGGTCCGGCAGGGTCCCGTGGGCGATGAGTACCAGGTCGAGGCCATCGAGTGCCTCGATGGCCGTCTCGATGATCGCCTGGTACCGGTCGTAATCGAGCACATCGAGCGCCTGCACCCGGACCCTTGATGCGCCGCGGATTCTCAGGTCATCGGCAATCATCGGGAGTCTGTCCGCATTGCGTGCGACCAGGAACAGGGCGTCTCCCGCTGCGGAAAAGCGCCTTGCGGTTGCCTGCGCGATGGCGGATGTGGCCCCGATGATGAGTGTCTTTCTCATGACTGCACCGTCACGCGCCGCCAGAAACCGGACGAAATGCGTGGATCCAGATAGGTCTCCATGGTCTTCCAATGGGGATAGGCAGTTTGGAAATCTTCCGGGCGCATCCGGGCGTCCTTGGAAGGGTTCAGGCGTCCGCCAACCCCTCTGGTGACCGCATCCAGCTGGTCCAGCAGGCGCAGGGTCTTTTCGCCATGATTGGGGAAATCCAGGGCCAGGGTTGCGCCCGGCATGGGGAATGACAAGAGTCCCGGTGACGGCTGGTCGCCGAACAGCTTGAGCACGGCGAGAAAAGAACCGATACCGGCCTTGGCGATGCGCTCCAGGATTTCTCGGATGGCGTCTTCCATCCGGTCGGTGGGCACGGCACATTGATACTGCAGGAATCCTTTGGAGCCATAGACTCGGTTCCAGTCCTGGATGGTATCCAGGGGATAGAAGAAGGGCTCGTAATGCACCACATCCCGCATGCGGTCCGACGCTTGCCGATGGTAATAGAGGCGGTTGAACAGCTTGAACGTCAGGCCGTTGATCAGGCTGAACGGGGGGTCGATCGGGAATCTCAGCTGCCGGGTCGGTGGTCGCGGGGGCTTCCCGGTAATGGACTCGGCGTGGTTCCCGCGGATGAACAGGCCCCGACCGAGCTGCGTCCCGGTTGCCGAACAGTCGATCCAGGCCGCGGTGTACACGTAGTCTCGGTTAGACTCCCAGGCCAGCGCGAAGAACTCATCTAGGTTGCCGTAGCGAATGATCTCCCGCTCCAGGTACGGATTGCGGATGTCCTTCAGTTGTTTCAGTTGGAGCTCGGCCCAGGTAATGACCCCCGTCAGGCCCAGCCCGGCAATGGTCGCCTCGTAGAAGGCCGGGTTGTCATTCGGTGCGCAAATGAGTCGCTCACCATCTGAGCGCAAGAGCTCGAAGCAGCGGATGTGGCGACCCAGGGTACCGGCCTGGTGGTGGTTCTTGCCATGGACATCGTTTGCGATGGCACCGCCGACCGTCACGAAGCGGGTGCCCGGCGTGACCGGTAGCAGCCAACCTTTCGGTACCGTCAAGCGCAGAATGTCCGCTAACAGAACGCCGGCCTCGCAGCGCAGGATGCCGGTATCGGTATCGAATCGAATGAAGCGATCCAGCTGCCGGCAATCCAACAGGATACCCCCGTCGTTCAGGCACACATCGCCATAGCTCCTGCCGTTCCCGAACGGCAGGCAGGTCCTATCCCCGATCCTATCCAGCGGTAAGGGGGCATCACGCCAATAGAGCTTGCATGCCGCTTGATCGGCTTTGGGATAGCGTCCCCAGGATTGATAGCGCTTGGCTGCCATGTCATACCGCCAGCCACAGCAGAATCGCGCCGATTCCCACCAGCCATTGGCTGTACCGATCCCGGATTACAAACACCACGGGATCCTCGTCCAACTCGCCACGACGTGCCAGCAACCAGATCCTGGTCATCAGGTACAAGAGCAGCGGACACAGTAGCCAGATAACCTCCGGGTGCGTGTAGAGATCCCGCATCGCTTCGCTGTTTATATAGAAGGCAAGCACCAGCACGGCACTGTAGGCACTGGTGCTGCCGAACTGGGATAGGGTCTCCCGATCGGTGGTCCGGTAACCCCGTCCGAATGCAGCGATTCCCTCCTGTTGCTGCATTGTCAAGAGCTCGGTGAAGCGTTTGACCAATGCCAAACTCAAGAATAGGAACATGGAGAAGGCCAACAACCAAAACGAGAGCATGACCGACACCGCGGCGGCACCGGCGATGATGCGAATGACGTAGAGCCCGGCCAGCACCATCACATCCACCAGGGCGACACCTTTAAGCCATAGCGAGTAGGTCAGGGTGATGAGGTAATAAAACGCCAGCATACCCATGAACTCGATGGGCAGAAAAAGCGCGAGGCCAAATGCGCCGATCAGCAGTCCGGGGATCAGCATCATCCCATAGACGATCGAGATGGTACCTGCGGCAAAGGGGCGATGCCGCTTGGTCGGGTGTCGACGATCATCCGGCAGATCCAGCAGGTCATTGAGCAGGTAGACGCTGGATGCACACAACCCGAACGCCAGGAAGGCCAGCAGCGCCTGCCCCACCAAGACCAAATCACCGAACCGGTGGGCCAACAATAGGGGGACGAAAACCAGGAGATTCTTCAACCACTGGTGTATCCGTAGTGCTTTGAGGTAGTGCTTGAGCGGGTTCCCGGTACGATCCTCAAAGACCCGCGTGACCTTGCCCCGGCGCTCTACCGCCGCTTTCACCCCCGGTTCGGGATTGACCAGCAAGGCCTCACCGGCCTGTTCCCACACCGGGAGGTCGACCATGGCATTGGCCGCGTAGTCGAAGCCACCGTCACCGGAGAGGTCCTGCAAACGCTCGAGCTTGCGCCTTCCGGATAGATTGACGGTGGCGTTACTGGCCACAATCCGGTGAAAGATACCCAGATGCAGCGCAATGGCCTCGGCAAATCGCTCATTAGCGGCGGTAACCAGGATAAGCCTGCGTCCGTCGGCATATGCTTGCTTCAGGTAAGCGAGGAAATCACCCTGATACGGCAGCAAACCGGCATCGATATCGACCCGCGCCGCGATCTCATGCTTCAGGTGTGCTCTGCCCTTCAGCAGCCATAGGGGAAGCAGAAACACGAACAAGACATTGCGCTTCAGCAGCGCGAAAATGGATTCCACCAGGAGATCCGTGCGGATCAGGGTTCCATCCAGGTCCACACCCAGCGGTCGTGATGCGGTGCCGTTCATGCTTGTATCGTCCTTGCGCTCCACCCTGACATAGTGTCAAGTCCCTCCGGATTTTTCCAACCGTAGGAAAGTTCTGTTTTCATCTCGAATATAGTGCTGAGCGTGAAGTTTAGCCGATTCAAGGCAAGCACTACCGAGACCCTCGAACAAAACGGCAGTGTATTTTTTCAAATGTTCGTCACAGTCCGCTTCAAATTCCGCCGGTGACATGATAACGAACTTGGTGCTCACATAACCACCGAAAGCGGGGTTGAGTTTTTCATTGGCTACAAAGAGAAAAACCTCTTCTTGGCGCAAGAGATACTCCACCGCATTCCAAAAGTTAACGCGGCTTTTTTGACTTAACGAGTCCCCTGTCGCTATTTGGTAGAAAAACACGGCTATTAGAATTATACGAAAAACAGATGTGACAGGCAGCGACACCCATTGTCTGTTCTCCAACGCCTGCATCAGGCTAGCCACTAGGGTAGCAAGAGACAGAAACACTATCAATGCTGTTGGAAGCTGATAGTAATCGTGTGCTGCATGTATGCCGGAGAAAACCAGCCACCCGGAAAAAAAAGCAAGGGCTCCTGAAATCAGGACCATAACGGCACGGGCACTTCGATCTAAAATCAGAAATAACGCTGCGACTATCCCAAAGAGCATAAGAAAATAGGGAGGTTGCCATCCATCAAATCGACTCTTAATCACAAGCCAAAATCCCTTACTAAGACGTAGATCCGGAGAACCAAAATACCACTGCCAAAGATGACCGGCCTCGGACCCGACCTCAGACATAAGCCAGCCTCGATAAACTTCCGTAAATAAAGCTATTGTAAGAGCACCTATTAGAAAGATAACAAGGGGTAACAATTCTTTCCAAAGCTTGATGCCGAAAACGAGCTTATCGTGAATGATTGATGACAGGATATAGCACGCAGAGAACACAATAAAAATAAAAGGTATGGGTGACTTCACTATAGAAGCGAGAGCTACGAAAGGTAACGCCGCAGCATATGCTTTCCAATTTCGATTTCCACTAACTAGGAAAGTCGTTGCCAACATGGAAGATGCTATCGCTAGATTATCCGGAAGGGGAACGGAAAAATAATGTAAAAAAAGCGGTGACGTTGCAAATAAGGCCACAAAAATCAAGCCCCCGAAGCGGTAGCTAATAGTTGTAGCCGCGCGATAGCCGAAAAATGCAGTGATCGTCCAAAGAACTAAGTTGACATAGCGTGTGGTTACCAATGGATCTTTGTCCAACAGGCGAGAAAGCATAGCAATCGTATACTCGTAAACCGGCAAATCAAATACCGCTCGTTCGCCCCAAGGAGGTCGAGCTGAAAACAGATCAAATAACTCAAAGTCTTTTAATTCTAAAATTCCTAGTATGTAGCCATAAACGTCCGCCTGCCTGAACGTATGATTACCGTTAATCCCTATATACGCTGATTCGATAATTGAGATTCCTGCAATAAGGCACAAAATGCCTATTGCAACATACTCCCAGACCTTCATCACTTCACGCTGCTTCTCAGATACAAGCATTTCTCTTGTAGCCCTTGAACTAAGCACTATGGTAGTGGTAAATTTTTAAATGATAGAGTGCTTGATAGTCCCAAAAGACCTAAACCCGTCGAGCTGCACAGCGGTCTGACCTACCCTCTACCAGTCAGTCCTCCGGCAAAGCCGCAGGCTTACCTCACTGAGTTATCCAGGCTCAACCAATTTCTCAAGAAGTAGCTGGTGAGCCGGAAACGGTCTCTCCAGCTCTGCTCCTCCAAAGGGGGCCAAACATGAGAAGACCAAGAGAAAGGATAATACCGTCGCCGGCACATGGATCCTCTTCAACGCGGATAAATAGACCATCAATAAAAGCGAAACGTTGGCAGACATTCCGATCCATCGGTAAAAATCGTACCCAGAAAATACAGCGAATATTGGAAATACGCTTACGAGGAATACCGCTAGTCTAAGGAGAAGACTCGATTCTCGCAAGTAGAGAGAAACTAGCATCGCAAGGGATAAAGCATAGACTAGAGGGATGGCTATGTAACGGGCAGCCTCCAGCAACGATCGTACCACATGTTCTCCGCTTCGCGTATAGCTTTGGATAGGGCGGGACAGTTCACTATAACCACCCCATAGAGAACGCTTATAAGCTGTGTTAGGGAGCCTTTTCTCCATCACTTCTTCATATGAAGCTTTTGGAATCTCCTGAGTGTCAATCTTGCCGAAGAATAAGACACTTGCGATGACGATAATGACTGGCAAGGACAGAAGTACAGCATGTGCAACTTTCCTTTGCGTGATTTGCCATTGAGGTTCGGAGCGGTAGGTGTGAAGAAAAAATATCGCCGGCAAGAAAAAAATGAAAAGCTCATGCATCAGCACCCCGACACAGGAAAAGATCGTCAGCCAGACATCCCGTTTTACAAACAGAATCAAGATAGCCATGATGATAAGAAGTTGAAAGTCCTGCGTCCCCGTAATATAGCCGCTTTGTAGAATGAATGCCGGCGAGAGAAACACCACGGCATATCCGACAAGGTTATCGAAAGGCACTGCCCTTAGGCAGAAGTAGAGAATAAGAGCAGTAAATAAGAATATCTTCAATGCATAAGTGACGTATGCAAACACGTACTCATTGGAAGTAATTTTGTTCAACCCGATCTCAGTAAGTAGGGTACCGAATAACGCGCGTTTTTTGAATCCAAAATCGAAATAGCTGATATAATAATGCCACAGTCTTCCGAAGGACTGAACTCCTAACTCGGTGAAAACCCATCGATTTAAGAAGATGAAAGAGATGAAAAACGCCGTACAAGCTATAGCCACGATTACGGCGCGGCGGTTCCTATCGTCAGTCAGCCAAATCATTCGTAAGGTGCCCCCTATGGATAATATCGATTCTGAGTGATGTGGTGATTATACAGGTGATGGTTGTTTGCAGGGCAATGCCATTAAGTTAGATGTCAAGTCCCGCCAGATTGCGGCAGTGGCTCAGTTTGAAAAATTTATGCTTGGCCGCTCACTTTCCGGCCCATTTAACGCCACGACGCAATGGCGCCAAGACGCAAAGTTTCTTTGTTCTTTCTTTGCGTCTTGGCGTCCTTGCGTTTTTTCGCAATTTCCGATTTTTCGCGAACTGAGCCACTACCCAGATTGCAGACTCGGTTTTTGAACAGGTTTGGCTGTTTATGTGACCGGTTCTCATGGTCTGAAGGGGTGAAATGTGGCCTAATGCTTTGTGCGGGATGTGCTGACTATAAACTGCCTCCCCGCTCCGTGCTCGTCTCCCTTGGGGGTAGTGGTAAATTGTTAACTGGTAGGGGGTAGGTTGGGCCGCTGTGCGGCTCCGCGGGCTGAAGTCTTTTTGGACTATCAACCACCCTATCAGTTAGAAATTTACCACTACCCCTTTGGGGACCCCCCTTGATACCACTGGGTATGCCGGTGTGTGCCACGCCTTATGCCCTGCATCGAGAAAAACTCATGAGTCCTGAGCTGGGTCGTCTTTGTTCCCTGCTGCGCTCTGTCGCCGAGGCGGAGATCATGCCCCGCTTCCGGCATGCCGCCACCCGTTCCAAGGCCGATGGCAGCCTGGTCACCGAGGCGGATCTGGCAACCCAGCAGCGGGTCTGCGACGAGCTGGGCCGCATCTGGCCCGAGATACCGGTGCTCGGAGAGGAGATGACCCCGGCGACGCAGCAGCGGCTGATCGCTAATGCCGACGTCGGCGTATGGTGCCTGGACCCCCTGGACGGCACCAGCAATTACGCCTATGGGTTTCCCTACTTCTGCATCTCCCTCGCCTTGTTGCGAGGGGGCGAGCCGGTCCTGGGGTGCATCGTCGATCCGGTGCACGACGAGTGTTTCTGCGCCGAGCGCGGCCGCGGGGCCTTTTGCGACGGCGAGCCACTGCGCCTGCCATCGGGACGGACCGAGCTGCGCGAGTGTCTGGCGATCGTCGACCTCAAACGCCTGCCCAAGGAGGATCTGCCCAGTATGGGGGGACAGTCGCCCTTCTGTTCGCAGCGCAACCTGGGATCTATCGCCCTGGATTGGTGCTGGCTGGCGGCCGGGCGCATCCAGCTCTATCTCCACGGGGGGCAGAAGCTGTGGGACTATGCCGCGGGTCGGCTGATTGCCTCCGAGGCGGGGGCCATGTCGCGCCTCTTTGCTCGTAGTGGGGGACCAGCGGCCGAAGGCTTGTCGTTGGAGCCACGCATGGCCATCGCGGCGGAGAACGGGGCCCTGTTCGAGCGCTTGCTCGAATGGTGGTCGGGGCTGCCGCACGGGGACGGCTGAGCGCGGCTTCTCAGGGACGGCCGGCCGCTTTGATTTCGAACCCCCGGCCTCATGTTAGAGGCGCGGGCAGGCTTGTGGACCCGAACGCTACGGCTGGTGTCTATTCCAACAACATCGATCCAATTGCCATGAATAACGAGCTGACAGAATTCGACATGGCGCTCGGAAGCGGTATCGCTGCCTTCGAGTCCAGGCAGTTCTCCATTGCCGCCGGTCTGCTCTCCCCACTGGCGGAGGCAGGCAATCCCCAGGCCCAATACCGCATGGCCATCATGGCCCAAAACGGCCTGGGCATGCATGAGAACCACCCCCTGGCCTTCAAGTACATGCAGGCCGCCGCCGAGGCGGGCTTGGACATCGCCCAGCACGGACTCGGCTTCATGTACCTGGAGGGCGAGTGCACGGAAAAGGATGCGGCGCAGGCGGTGCACTGGTTCACGAAGGCCGCCGAGCAGGGCCTCGCGGGCTCCCAGACGACCCTGGCGAAGATGTACGAAGAGGGTCGCGGTGTGGAAAAGGATCAAACAATGGCCGACAAATGGTACCGAGTGGCCGGCTTTGAAGGACGGTGATCGGAACCGGAATGGAATGTGCGTTCGCCCTGGACTGGCCGGCCTTGCGGTTTTGATCACCTCCGGGTCTCCTGTATACTCATACGCTTACCCACAGGGTATCTTGAAGAATCCTCTCCACGGGTTTTCTTAAAGTGCCGGGCGAAAGTCCGCTTTTGGCCGGCGGCGTGTTCAAGCCGGTGCCGCGATTGAGCCAATTGAGCCAATTGAGCCAATTGAGCAGGGGAGGCATCCTTGCCCCGAAGTGGGAGACTCCTTGCCTCACCGCAATGGCGGGAGGCTGATCAAGCCGAAAGGAGCTGTCATGCGACATTATGAAGTGGTTTTTCTGGTGCATCCCGGTCAGAGCGAGCAGGTGCCCGCCATGATCGAGCGTTACCGGGAAAATCTCGAGAAACGCGGCGGTGTCATCCATCGCCTGGAAGACTGGGGACGGCGCCAGCTCGCCTATCCGATCAACAAGGTCCACAAGGCCCATTATGTGCTGATGAACCTCGAGTGCGATCGGGAGGCATTAGACGAGCTCGAGCATGCGTTCCGATTCAATGACTCGGTACTGCGTAATCTGATCGTTCGCCGCAACCGGGCCGTTACCGGGGCATCGCCCCTGGCCAAGTCGGCGGAGGGGCGGGAGCCGTCCGAGGGTTCTTCCGGCAAGGAGCCGAGCGCCCATACCGCCGGGATGGAAGATGAGGACCCCATAAGTAGGGTAGAAGACCCCATGAGTAGGGTAGAGGACTAAGCGTCGGAGGCCTTCATGTCGCGTTTTTTTCGCCGCAAGCGTTATTGCCACTTTACCGCCGAGGGCATCACCGAGATCGATTACAAGGACCTGCATTTACTCAAGTCTTATGTGAGCGAATCCGGTAAGGTCGTTCCCAGTCGCATAACCGGCACCTCGGCCAAGTATCAACGCCAACTGACCCAGGCCATCAAGCGGGCGCGCTACCTGGCCCTGCTACCTTACACCGACGGTCACTGACCGGGTTATGTAAGCAGGTGCCGGGCCGGTTCCGCCCGGTTTCCGGCGTCCAATCCACACCTAAGCAGGCGATATCCGGTGCAGTCGCTGGCGAGCTTTACTATGCGTGGCCGCTCCCAGGCCACGTTGGTCGCGGCGGCGTCCGCTATGCTGTCGCTTATCGTACCCCTGGTGGGATTGATCAGCTCGGCGGTCATTGCGCTGGTAACCCTGCGCAAGGGCGCCGAAGAGGGCTTGGTCGTGGGCGCCTTTGCCGGGTTTGCCGGTGGATTGTTGGCATTTGCCGCCCTGGGGAGTCCGTGGCCGGCCGTCGGTTTCGTGCTGATCCTGTGGCTGCCGGTCTGGGTGTTGGGCCTGGTGCTGCGTCAGGCCCGATCATTGACGCTGACGGTCCAGGTGGCCGCCTTGTTCGGCTTGCTGGTGGTGGCGGGAATTCGTCTGCTCGCGGCGGACCCGGCTGCCGATTGGATGGAACTCCTGGAACCGGTGCGCCGGAGTTTGGTGGAGAGCAGCGTTATCGATGCTGCCGTGAGCGAACAGCTGGTAGCCCGGGCCGCCCGCTGGATGACGGGGGCGTTCGCCGCAACCTTCTACCTCCAACTCCTGCTGGCTCTGTTCATGGGGCGCTGGTGGCAGGCGTTGCTCTACAATCCGGGTGGCTTCGGTGCCGAGTTCCGCGCCTTGCGGGTACGCTCCGGCGTAGCTTATCCGGCGCTGGGGCTGGCAGTCGTGGTTCTCCTGCTGGACGAGGCCATGTGGGCGACCGAGCTCTTGTTGCTGTTGGCGCCCCTATTCTTCCTGCAGGGGGTGGCGATCGTGCATAGCCTCGTCCACACCTATTCCACGCATCGCGGGTGGCTGATCGGATTCTACGGGTTGCTGTTGCTGGCCACGCCTTACGCCGAGATTCTGGTCGCGGGGTTCGGTTTCCTGGATAGCTGGGTCGATCTGCGGACCCGAGTGGCGGCGCGAAAAAAGGGCTAGGACTCTGATGTATCCCATATTATTGCGATCTAAAACAATAAGTTGTCGCTTGGCTCGTTCCCACGCTCCAGCGTGGGAACGCAAGTGTGGCCGCTCCAGCGGTCAAGATCCCTCCTCCATCGGGACAAGGTTTCGACGCTGGAGCGTCTGGACTTGCTCCCGAGAAGCTGGTTTGTGGGGATACTTCAGGCTAAGACTAACTAGTCTATCGGGATTCCGGGTTGGCCGGGATGTTCCGTGTTGCTGAAATCGCTAGGGGGTACCCAAGTGGACGTTATCCTGTTGAAGAAGGTCGGGCATCTGGGCGATCTGGGAGAGAAGGTCTCGGTGCGTGCCGGTTACGGACGCAACTATCTGATTCCCTCCGGCTTTGCAGTGCCGGCGACTGCGGCCAACCTGGAGGCATTCGAAGCGCGGCGGGCCGAACTGGAGCGGGCGGCCGTGGAGAGCCTGGTCGCGGCCGAGTCCCGCCGCGAGAAGCTCGAGGGCCTGACCGTGACGGTAGCCCGTAAGGCCGGCGACGAGGGTAAACTATTCGGCTCCGTGGGTACCCAGGACATTGCCGCGGCAGTGCAAGCGATGGGGATAACCCTGGAGCGTCAGGAGGTTCGCCTGCCCGAAGGACCGTTCCGTGCCACCGGCGACTACGAGGTGGTGCTTCATCTCCATGCGGATGTGGATGCCACCATCAGGCTCCGGATCATCCCCGAGAAGTGACCCCGTAACCCCTCAGTCCCCTTTCCGGCTTCTGACCTGGGAATGGAAAATCGAGGGAGTCATGCCCGTCAAGCTCAATGCCGCTAAGTTAGGTGCCGCCCGCTTGCAGTGGTAGGTCGGTAGGCGTATGCCCCGGCGCCGAGCTATACAAACGAGTCTGAACACGCCCTTGCCCGACAATCGAGACGTAAGAGAAAACTACGAATCGCGCGAATCGGCGCGAATCGATCTGCGAGGATTCGGGTGATTCGTGGTTTCTCCTCTTGTTTGCCGACCGGTAACGCTTAACTGTTGGGTCCCAACGTTATGCATTGAAAGAGTTAGAGATCGATGGAAGTAAAAGAAGCGGTCAAAATTGCCAAGGCTTACACTTGAGGAATAAGTAACAGTCCGGTCCCCCAAACAGCGCTGTCCGGCATTATTTGGTGCTGCCCGAGAAGGCGTCGTGTTGCGTTACGCCGCGTTCGACGCCGTGCCCCCCGAAGCGTTTTCTCGTGCGGCTAACGCAACCTACACGCAAAGCGAGGTCCGCGCGGGGATAATATGGGTGTAGGTTGCGTTAAGACGCCGGCACTGGCGTTACAGCAGATCAACGAGCCTTGGTGCGTCGCAACGCAACACGTCAAACCCTGTCCCGACGCAGGAGGGATCTTTTCCCTCCGGACAACGCCAAATCATTCAGGATCGCACCCCGCTGACGGTTACCGTCACCCGGCGGCGCTGGGCATGGATGCGGTGCTCATAGAGATAGATTCCCTGCCAAGTCCCGAGGGCGCAGCGCCCCTCGCTTACCGGCAAGGTAAGGTCCATCTTGGTGAGGATGGCGCGTATGTGGGCCGGCATGTCGTCCGGTCCCTCTTGGGTGTGGTCGAACAATGGATCTCCGTCCGGGACCAGGCGGGTCATGAAGGCCTCCAAGTCGTCTCGGACCGTGGAATCGGCGTTTTCGCACAGGATCAGCGATGCGCTGGTGTGGTGCACGAAGACATGGCAAATGCCTGTCGCCAGACCACTTTCGCGCACGGTCTTCTCCACGTCTCTGGTAATGTCATAGGTACCTCGCCCTCGGGTGGTGATGGTAAGGCGCTGCTGGGCGATCATGCGTGGTTTTCCTCCGGTCGTGCGGTTCGGCACGCTGGGGCCGCCTGTCCGAATGAGGGATCTAATACTGAGGTATCCCCACAAAATAGCTTTTTAAATCAATAAGTTAACGGAACAGCCGGGGTGTAGGTATGGGTCAGGCCATGCCTTGAGGCGTAAGTGACTGATTCCAAGGTTGATTTTGTGGGGATACATCAGGATCTAACATAGATTTTGCACTCGATTAAGGTGAATAGTGAACCTATCTATGTCATAGATCCTCCGCATCGCGTTCCACACGGCGCCCCTCCTTCCGCTCCCGCATGGGGTCTCCGCCGTCCGCCCGCTCAGTAGGTGGCGCGGCCTCCGGTAGCGTCGAAGGTGAATGCGGTCGTGAAGCCGGCTTCCGGCGAAGCGGTGTAGGCGGCCAGCGCGGCGATCTCCTCAATCTCACCAGTGCGCTTCATGGGGATCCTGTCAGTCATGTACTTTACCTGCTCCGGCGGCAGCTCGTCGACCATTTGCGTGCGCACGACGGCCGGCGCCAGGGCGTTCACGGTGATTCCCGTCTCCGCATACTCCTTGCCCATCACCTTGGTCAATCCGATCACCGCGGCCTTGGAGGTGGAGTAGGCCAGCATCCCGGCGTTGCCCTCCTTGCCGGAGATGGAGGCGATGTTGACAATGCGCCCGTAATTGGCCTGGAGCATGACCGGCAGGACGGCCCGGCAGCACAGGAACATCCCGGTGACGTTGATTTCCATTACGTGGCGGAAATCTCCCACGTCCACTTCGTGGGTCTTGCGATTAGTCAGGCCCGCGACGCCCGCGGCGGTGACCAGCACGTCGATGCGCCCGAACTTCTCCCGCACCTCCGCCACTGCGGCGTTGACGGGGGTCTCGTCAGTCACGTCCACCGGCACGGCATGGGCGGAAATATCCGCGCCTTCGAGCTCGCCTATGGCCTGCCGCAACCGCTCGGCCTTAATATCGAAGAGCACCACGCGGGCGCCCTCGCTGCCCAGGCGCCGGGCGATGCCCAGGCCGATGCCCTGGGCGCCGCCGGTGACGATCGCCACCTGATTCTCGAACCGATTCATGTGCTCCTAGGGCGTGTTGAGATTTAATTTAAGGAGTAAACCCTGACCTCCGGGTTTGCCTCTTAATGGTACAGGATTCACAGGATTTCCAAGATTAACAAAATACTATAATCGATTGTTCAGAAAAATAATCTGGAAATCCTGTTAATCTCGTCCTATTAGAAGATCCCTCGCTACGCTCGGGATGACAGCGGTTGATTTTACCAGAAGATTTCTGTGAAACAGTGTACTAGGGGGCGTTCTCAATTAACAGATTTTCTCTCGTTCCCACGCGCCGCGTGGGAACGCAGAAGCTCCGCGCCGCGGAGTGTCTCGGAAACTCGTAGCCGCTGCTGCATGGACCTGATGTGCTTGATTTTCATGAGGATTCAGCTCAATTGAAAACGCCCACTAGGGTGTGTTGACATTTAGAAGGTCCGCACAGCGGACCCTACAGTCAATCAAGTCGTTAGGGTAGGGTCCGCTGTGCGGACCGCTTAGGTGCTGTGGACATTTAATATATGAAAACAGTCGGTTAGCGTTAAATGTCAACAGGACCTAGTAAGACTCAAGCCTTGAACCAAGTACCTGTGGAGGAACTCCACGGCGTGGGTCCGAAGGTCGCGGAACAGCTCGCCAGGATCGGTATCACCTCGGTCCGGGACCTGCTGTTCCATTTACCGCTGCGCTATCAGGACCGTAGCCGGGTGGTGCCGATCGCCGACCTGGAACCCGGCACCGAGGTTTTGGTGGAAGGGGAGATCAGGGATGTGGGCATCGGTTATGGTCGCCGCCGCTCCCTCAAGGTCTGGCTTGCGGACGCCTCGGAACAAGGGGGGATTCTGTTGCGCTTTTTTCACTTCTCCGGCAAGCAGGCCGCTGCTCTGAAGCCGGGGACCAAGTTACGTTGCTTTGGGGAGGTCCGCCGCGGTCCCCAGTCCTTGGAGATGGTGCACCCGGAATACCGGCACTATGGCCGCGCTGAACCGCCGCCCCTGGAAGATACCCTGACCCCTATCTATCCGACTACCGAGGGGTTGCAGCAATCCTCCTGGCGTTTGCTCACGGATCAGGCGTTGGCGCTGTTGGAGCAGGACGACGCTATGCTGGAGGAATGGCTGCCGCGGGAGGTCCTGGAGCGCTTCCGGTTTCCAACCCTGGCGGCGGCCTTGTGTCTTCTCCACCGACCACCGGCCGCGACCTCGGCGGCGGCCTTGCGCGATCGCCGTCATCCCGCCCTGCGCCGATTGGTGTTCGACGAACTGGTGGCCCACCAGCTCGGCCTGCGTCGTCTCAGGTACCGGCAACAGCGCATCCGGGCCCCGGTACTCAGCGGAGACCGGCGCCTACGCGCACAACTGCTGGCAGGATTGCCCTTCGAGCTGACCGCCGCCCAGCACCGGGTGACGGAGGAGATTGCGAGGGATCTGCAGCGCCCGCACCCCATGCTGCGCTTGCTGCAGGGGGATGTAGGCTCGGGCAAGACAGTGGTCGCGGCCTTGGCCTCCCTGCAGGCCGTTGAATCCGGCCGCCAGGTTGCCTTGATGGCGCCCACTGAGCTCTTGTCCGAACAGCACTTGCGCAACCTGCGTGGTTGGCTAGAGCCCCTGGGGCTGGACCCCCTGTGGCTGACCGGTCGCCACAAGGGTCGGGAGCGGGCGGAATTGGTGGCACGCATCGCGGGGGAGGGGGCCCCGGTGACGGTAGGCACCCACGCCCTGTTCCAGGACGATGTCCGGTTTCGAGACCTGGGACTGGTCATCGTCGACGAGCAGCACCGGTTCGGTGTGCACCAGCGCATGAAGCTGAAGGAGAAAGGGGCCCGGGCGGCGCAGGCACCCCACCAGCTCATCATGACCGCCACCCCCATCCCTCGTTCCCTGGCCATGACCCTGTACGCCGACCTCGATCTCTCGGTGATCGACGAGCTGCCGCCGGACCGCACTCCGGTGACCACCGTTGCCGTCCCCGACGGCCGCCGTCAGGAGGTGATCGAGCGGGTACGGGACGCCTGTATCCAGGGGCGTCAGGCCTACTGGGTCTGCACCCTCATCGATGAGTCCGAGGCCCTGCAGTGCCGGGCCGCCGAGGACACCGCCGAGGCCCTCGCCGCGTCCCTGCCCGAACTGCGCGTGGGCCTGGTCCACGGTCGCTTGAAGGCCACCGAGCGCGAGCCCGTGATGGCGGGTTTTGCCGCCGGTGAGCTGGACCTGCTGGTAGCGACGACCCTAATCGAAGTCGGGGTGGACGTCCCCAACGCCAGCCTGATGATTATCGAGAATCCGGAGCGTCTCGGTCTCGCCCAGCTCCACCAGCTTCGGGGCCGGGTAGGGCGCGGATCGGTCCGGAGCCATTGCGTGCTGCTCTACCATGCCCCCCTGTCCCCACAGGCGCGGGCACGGTTGGCGATCCTGCGCGAGAGCAGCGACGGCTTCGAGATCGCCCGCAAGGACCTGAAGCTGCGTGGCCCTGGGGAGGTCCTAGGGACCAGGCAGACCGGGGGTGTGCAGTTTCGGATCGCCGATCCCACCGGCGACGAGCGTCTGCTTCCCGCGGCCCGGCAGACCGCGGATCTTATCCTCGATCGATATCCAGGGCATGTGCGTCCACTCATCGAACGCTGGCTTGGGGAACGGGTGGAATATGGAAGGGTGTAGCAATCCCGAATGATTTGGCGCTGTTTGGGACGCCGCGTTCGACACCGTGTCTGTCCGGGTGCAGGAGGGATCTTTTCCCCCAGACAACGCCCAATAATTCAGGATTGCTAGCGGCTCATCATCAGCCGCATCAGGTCGGCCGCCTCGACCTCGCCACCATAGCTGAACGGCACGGGTAAGTAACCGCCGGCGAGCTTGAGGATACCCGAGATCCGGTAGTCCCATTTGCCGCCGGTAAGGGCCAGCTCCGGCACCTTCCGGACGAGATCCAACAGCTGGGTATTGACCTCGACATCGACGACCTCTGTGCCGAATGCCGGGATCTGCCGATCGAGATCGCCATCGCCGTTAGCGATCTCGTGGCCCTCCACCTCCAGCGCATAGGTCGCGCCCTTGACAGGTAAGGTGCGATCGTTGGGGTTCTTGACCTTGAGACTGACGATGAAGGTCTGCCGGTCCGGGGTGAACTCACCGGGGCGGAACCCGGCCATGCTCACCTCGGGCGAGGCCCAGGGCTTGGTGAGCTGGGCGCAGCCGGAGAGTACGAGCAGCAATAGCAACGCGGAGAACAGGTAAGGACGAGCGAGCTGATACATCGTAAGCAGTCCATGGTCAGGGATTGAATCCGGGACAAGGCTATCAGATTATGCGGGTTAACATGGGCGTTTTCCGAGCAGTCCTTAAAGATGCGGTTCGTCGTCTGCCCCGTCCCTGGGGAGGGTGTCGCAAAAGGCACCGATTTTCGCCCTTTGACCCCCCTCTCCCCAAGCCCCCTCACTGCGCTCGGCGCAGGCTTTCTCCCGGCGGGAGAGGGGCTTTTGCGACACCCTCCTGGGGCGGTAGGCAGGTACTCACCGCACCATTGATGCGGTTCGCGCTTCCTCGTGATGCCATCCTGTAAGACCTGCTGCGCTCACCACATATATGGCGGGTGGTGCTGTCCCTGGCTTACCCGCCCTACCACTATCCTACGGGCTGTGCCCGACCTCCGGGAGGCACGTGCTCGCCCCAACGGTGGCCTTGTCTTCACGAGCTCGCTTTGATAGCGTTTCCATCCGAGCCCTGGCTTGCGTGGGGCTTTCTTTATGGTGGTCCTCGTCGGTCCCCTCGCAACGCGAAGCCGTGAACCCGGTCAGGCCCGGAAGGGAGCAGCCGTAGCGGTGGCAGCGGGTGCCGAGGTGTGGCTGGCGGGGACCGCCTCCCTCCGTACATAGTACAAATGCTCTCAATTACCGATAACATTGCTGTAATAGTCTGTCATGCCCGCGAATGTGTGGATTGGGGTGGAGAGCGGACCCTGACTAAAGAAAAACGACGAGTCACGCGAATCCTCGCCTGTCGCGACTTGGAGTCATCACCATGACCAATCAGCGTATCTGTATCCTGGGCGGGACCGGTTTCGTCGGTCACCATCTGGTTACCCGGCTGGCGGCGTCCGGCTACTGGTGTCGGCTGCTTGCCCGGCGCCCGGAACGGCATCGGGATCTATCGCTCGTCCCCGGTACCGAGCTGCGTCGATCGGATATCTTTGAGACCGGTGTCCTCGAGAAACAATTGGAAGGCTGCACCGCCGTTATCAATCTGGTGGGCATCCTCAACGAGGGGAGTGGCCGGACCTTCCAGCGGGTCCATGTGGATCTGGTAGAACGCATCCTCGCTGCGGCCCAGGCGGTCGAGGTGCCCCGCTACCTGCACATGAGCGCCCTGCATGCCCAGTCCACCCGGGGTACGAGCCGTTATCTCCGCACCAAGGGCAAGGGCGAAGACCTGGCCCACGCTGGTACCCATATGCAGGTAACCAGCTTCCGCCCCTCGGTCATCTTCGGCCCCGGTGACGGCTTCTTCAACCGTTTTGCCACCCTTCTGAAGATCACACCGGGGGTCTTTCCCCTGGCCTGCCCGGACGCCCGTTTCGCGCCCGTCTATGTAGGCGATGTGGTATCCGCGATGGCAAAGGCCCTGGCCAACCCCGGCTGCGTAGGCAAAGGCTACGACCTGTGTGGCCCCCGCATCTATTCCCTCAGAGAACTGGTCAAGTACACGGCGGGTTTGATCGGCCGCAAGACCATGGTGATAGGACTCCCCGACTTCGGGGCTCGACTCCAGGCCCGGGTCTTTCAATTGTTGCCGGGTAAACCCTTTACCATGGACAACTACCTCTCCCTACAGACCGACAGTATCTGCGAGCACGATGGTCTGGCAGAGCTCGGCATCGAGCCCCGGACCGTGGAGGCCCTGGTTCCCGGTTATCTGCACTGAGCCCTTTCTTAAGAGGCTGTCTAAAAAAGGGCCATAGGCCAAAGTAGAGGGTAGGCTGGGTTGAGGAACGAAACCCAGCGTTTACGGGCAAGTCTGGCTTGCTGGGTCTCGTTCCTCGACCCAGCCTACCGCTTTGAAATCAATATATTAGTTTTTAGACAGCTTCTAAGGGCCTGTCTGGCATACGGCTGTTCTGCTTGCAGAATCGAGAGATGCGGAAACGAGGCGTCCGGTCGGATTTCCCGCTCGCTTTCGTTAAATAGGCTTAGCTATAGCCTCATCGAGTGGAAAATCTGCCGCGACCCCTCGCTCTCTTGCTACGAACGCGTAAGCCAGACAGGCTCTAGGCAACCGAGCCGATCACGCAGATCGCGAAAGGAGAAACCGGTCCAATCCATAGCCAATCCCTTGTCCAGTCCGATCACCTGGAAGCGTTCGCCCATGGCCGAGGGTAGGACCAGCTGTTTGGCGCCGAGCATCGCATCCATGGCGTCCGGGCCGGCGGCGACCTGAGCCAGCAAGCGGTCGAGACCGCAGCCGATGAGGAAATGGGCCTGGGTAGTGAAGCCTGCGATGCGCAGCCCGGCTCGGACCCCTGCCTCGGCAACGGCGGTGAAGTCCACATGGGCCGTGATGTCCTGGAGGCCGGGATACAGATAGGGATCCGGGTGGGCGCGGTGGCGGTAGTGGCACAACAGGGTGCCGCGGCGGCGGTCGCTGCGATAATACTCGGCCCGCGGATAACCGTAGTCGATGAGCAGGATCAGCCCCCGTTCCAATGGTTCCGCCAAGGCTCGGATCCAGGGGGCGAGGCACAGGTTAAGCTCGGATTCATAACCGGGATCGACCGCCAACCCCTGATCCTGAAGCGGGCCTAGGGTCGTCGCGAGCTCCGGGCGGATGGGTTCCGCGGCGACCTCTTCCAGGCCGTTCGGCGCAGGCCTTACGCACAGCTCCCGGGGCCTGCCGTCCGCGCCGATGCGGAAACGGTGCACGGGCATGGCGTCGAGTACCTCGTTGGCCAGGATGCAGCCTCGCAATTGGGTCGGTAGGCGGTTAAGCCAGCGCACGCGCGCCAGCAGCTCCGGTACCTGCTGCGCGAGCAGGCGCTGCTGATCCGCGCGCAGCTCGGGACTGAGTTCCAGGATGAGGTAGTTGCGAGGCAAGGTCGCGGCGTCCGCGAGGGAAGACAGTATCTGCGCGGCCAAGGCCCCCGAGCCGGCGCCGAATTCCAGGATGTCTCCGTCCTCCTCCCTTTCCCCCAGGGCCTCCATCACCTCCCGGCACTGCGCGGCGATACAGGCCCCGAACAGGGGTGAGCGTTCGGGAGCGGTCGTGAAATCCCCGTGGGGCCCGAGCTTGGGGGTGCCGGCGACATAGTAGCCGAGACCGGGGGCATAAAGGGCCAACTCCATGTAGCGATCGAAGGGCAGGAGCCCGCCGCGGGCTGCCGCCTCGTCCCGGATCAAATCTAAGAGCCGCCGACTGTGCGCGACTGCGGCGGCGTCCGGTGCAGGGATTTGGGCGGGTGGATATTGCATCAACGCCAAATCATTCAGGATCGCACCCGCAACACGTCCGGTCCCCCAAACAGCGCCAAATCATTCAGGATCGCTAACGGGCGGGTGCCTTGGTCAGTGCATTCCGTATCGCTTCCCGTGGTGTCCTAAAGCCGCCGCGGAAGACCTCGCTCATTGCGATTGCATACAAGGCCAGGGTCGGTAAGACCTTCGGTAGCGCTATGATGTAAAAGGCATAGCGGGGCCACTGCCCCTTTGGATCGAACATTGACGGGTCCTTTACTATGTCCACTAGCCCAAAGGGAGTCGGCAGCGCCAACAGCAGTAGACAAAATAGAACTGCAACATATCTCAGCCTAGTGCAATCGGGAACTGTCATCAGCACAGCAGCCACGACACAGACACCGGTCATATGGTGTTCCCATACGTCCTGATAGGTGAGGAAATGGGCAAGTAGGAGCGCAGATACGCCGACACCTACCCTTGACGCTCGGGAATGAAATACGAGTAGAGCCGTGGTAGCCAGCACCAGGAATCGAAACACATGCATTAATCCCCAGTGCTGATGAAGCAGCGCTATGTCTCCATCAATTGCGAGGAGCTCCATAAGGTACACCAACCCGCAGTTGCCGGTATGGAGCCTTACTCCTGGGAGGAAGTTGGTTTTGACGAAGCCGATCCCCTGTCCGGGGTGATGAATGAAATACGGGACTGAAACCAGGAGCAGGCAGGCGATGGCGAACAGGCAGGTAAACCAGTAGCGCCGTTCGCGTGCGATGGCAGGCAAGACAGCCAGAGATAACGGCTTGAGCAGGACTGATAGCGTAAACAGAAGCGAACCAGCCGGGAGAACAAGTCCCAGGTAACACAATGCGACCGCAGCAAAGGTAAATTGGCCCATGTGGAGCTCAAGGAAATAGGGACTGTTGACAAGGAGTAATGCTACCGTTGCGAGACGGTACCCCGGGTCGGATATGCTGCGCCATACTATGAACAGAAGCAGCACCAGGAGTCCTTCCAGCAGCAGAATCCAGAGGAGATAAGCCGTGTTGGGAGTCAGATACGTGAGTGCTTGGGCGGCCAGTGCCACAATAGGAAGATAGCGAAAGGGATAGTGGTAGGGTGTTACTCCATCGTTGTTTGGTATGTATGGATTCATCCCGCGACGGGTGTTGACCCCCGCGTGGTAAACCGCATAGAAATCGGCCCCGCGACCGTAGCAGTAGATGGTATCGTGGTGCAGCGGCCAGATAACGGATCGGTCTTCCACTAGAATCGAAGACACGATGGCGACATGAACAGCGGCCAAGATCGCCAAGATGATGCGGATGCAGGTAGGGTTTCGGAGTGATCCACACATTGATAACCAAGGTGGCATATGCTGTATTCCTTCTCCTTAAGCGACCGGGATCGATCTCACCGACGACGAAGGAGTATAGCGGGATTGCCCTAGTTCGGTCTCCCAAACAGCGCCAAGTAATTCAGTCGGGTTGTGTTACGCCGCGTTCGGCGGCGTGCCGGTCCAGGCGCGGTCCGGGGTTATTTGGCGTTGGTTGTGGGAAAAGATCCCTCCTGCGTCGGGACCAGTCCGGCGTGTTGGGTTAGGGCGCGTTCAGCCCTGTCACTGTACTTCGGGATCGAACCGCGCGCCTAACCCAACCTACACTTAACGCGAGGCCGCGCGGGTCGGTAGCGCGGGGGATCATGTGGGTGTAGGTTGCGTTAAGACGCTGGCACTAGCCTGGCCGTAGACCAACGAGCCGTTGGGCGTCGCAACGCAACCCGTCAAACCCTATCCCGACGCAGGAGGGATCTGTTCCCTCCCGACAACACCAAATAATTCAGGATTACTCCAAGTGACGCAAAACGCAGCAACACTCTCGGGAAAGGTTGCACTAGTCACCGGCGCCGCCCACCGCATCGGTGCCCAGATCGCGCGCAGCCTGCACGCGCATGGCATGGACCTGGTCCTCCACTATCGGGGCTCGGAGGCCGCCGCCCGGGCCCTCGAGGCCGAGCTGACGCTGTCCCGACCCGATTCCGTGCTACTGCACCGGGCCGATCTCAACCTTTGTCATGAATTTCCTGGCCTGATCGAGCGGGTCCGTGCCTTCCGAGGCAGATTGGACGTGCTGGTCAACAACGCATCCGGCTTCTACCCGACACCCTTCGACGACACCGGCGAGGAACAGTGGGAGGACCTCATGGGCTCCAACCTCAAGGGGCCCTTCTTCCTGACCAAGGCGGCCGCGCCCCTGCTGCGTGCCGCCTCCGGTTGTGTGGTCAATCTGGTGGATATCCATGCCGAGCGGCCCCTGAAGGGCTATCCCGTTTATTCCATTGCCAAGGCGGGTAACGCCATGATGGTAAAGGCCCTGGCGCGGGAGCTGGGGCCCCAGGTGCGGGTCAACGGCATCGCTCCAGGGGCCATCCTATGGCCCGAGCAGGCGCTAGGCGAAGGCGCCAAAGAGGAGATACTCGCACACACGGCCCTCAAACGTACCGGTACGCCCATGGATATCGCCCGCGCCCTGATATTCTTGGTCCGCGACGCCGATTACATCACCGGCCAGATTATCACGGTCGACGGCGGCAGGACGCTCCAGCAATAAATCAGAACTCAAAGGCAACCGGCCGCAGGGGCTGGGCGGATTTTTCAAAGGCCCGCCAGAGTTCCCCATAGCAGCGTCCACTAGCCGGATGGCGCTCCTGAGCGGCTACTTCCGCCAAGGGGCCCAATACGAAGGCGTGGTACAGAATCTCGTCTCGGGGCAGGGTACAGCCGTCGATCGTTCCGGCGAGACCCCCGTAGGTTAGCAGATCCAGGTCCAGGGTCCGAGGCGCGAACTTGTTCGGACCGCGGACGCGCCCGAAGCCATCTTCGATGGCGCGCAAGGAGGCCAGGAGCACGCTTACCGGCTCGCCAGAATCGAATCCGGCAACCAGATTGAAGAAGGGTTGGCCATCGAAGCCAAGCGCCTCGCTTTCATATACGGAAGACAAGATCAATCTCCCGAACCGTGCGCGCAGGGCGTGCACCGCACCCCGGATACAGCGTTCCCGATCCTGATTGCTGCCGATACTGATCCAGCAACGCGCCTTGCGGCTGAATTTTCCATGGGGATCCTGCGATGTAAGAGTGGCCTCACCACGGAGGTGAGGTGCGGTAGCAGGACGTTCGCGCTTCGGATCGAGCGGTTGACCGTGGGACATGACGATCGACTGCCGTTGCGCAGAGTCAACCGCGCGCCCCGCGTTCGATGACGACGCCCACGTCCGTGGCGTCGGAAACAGCGCCGATTTTGTTGAGTCTGAGCCGAACCCAGCGCACCCCGAACTCGTCACGGATGATCCCGGCGCAGCGCTCCGCCAGGGTCTCCACCAGCTCGACCCGACTCTCGCCTACGAACTGCTTCAGGCGCTTGGAAACGGCCTTGTAGTCAAGCGCGTCCTCGATGCGATCGCTGGCCGCGGCCCTGGCTACGTCCGTACTCATCTCCAGATCCAAAACGACTGGCTGCTTGATCTCCTTCTCCCAGTCGTGGATACCGATGACGGTCTCGATGCGCAATCCGCGCAGGAAGACGATATCCATGTGAGCTCCTCTTTATGATTTCTCCGGTCACAACGGTTTCACCGTCTGACAAGCGCAGATATGGCTTCTGGCCCTATGCCGAAATGCGCCGGGCGGAATATGTCGGAAACGCCTGGTTCCAGGTATCAAGGTTGAACACGGCGCATCCGGCGACGAAGGAACCTTGCCAGCCTGCTGTTTCCGGCACCGCATCCACCACAGGCAGCTTGCGCTTGAGCGCCTCGGTTCGGGCGACAAGATCCGCCTTGGTCAAACGTGCGAAGGCTACCAAGATCAGATAATAGATCGGCTTTTTGGTCCGTTTGGCCGCCCATTCGTAGAGGAATGAGTCCCGACACTTGTAATAGAACTCAGCATCCTCACCACCGCTAAGGAATTGTTCGACATAATCGCCTTTGGCGTTAGGTGGCAATGACGCGGTATCGGGCGGATTCTTGATCTCGATGAACAGGATACGGTCGGTCAGCTCGACGATGAAATCCACAGCCTTCATGCAATGCGAAAGACCATGTGTCCGGTCGTCGAACTTACGCCCATTGAGGGCATCCGGGATCTCGATCTCGATGTTCCGCTCCCGCAGGGTGGTCACTGGGTCATATCCCCGAGGCTACGTTTGACTTCGCGGTCATAGAGATCAGCGAAGGCATCGAGGATTGCGTTCGGATGGATGTCCAGGAATGCAGACGTGCTGTAACAACCGATCTCACCCGAATTTTTGTCCCGGTGCAGCGCGTGGAATAGGATTTGATCCCTCTCTTGTCGCCGAAGATCCAGTTCCTTGAGGATGGCATAATCATGGGTCGCCAGGAATACCTGGACCCCGAGACGTTGTAACTCAAGGAGGATTTCAATCAGTGCACCGAACTGTTTGGGATTGAGATTCGTCTCCGGCTCATCCCAAAATAGCACGGAGCCGCGCAGCAGAGTTCCATTCTGGATCAACAGCCACAGGAGGCCAAGCTTTCGCATGCCCTCCGCAAGCAGAGTGAATTCCAGATTTCCCTGTTTGTTGCGCAGGAAGAATTCTTCTTCCTTGAGCACGATTTTACCTTCCATGGCGTGCTGAATCATGGTGAGTAATTGCTTGCGCTGGTCGTCCATCGGGCCACGCAGGGCCGGTCGATAGGCGCGATCCAGGATATCCGCGTAGATCTCCTCGAAGTGAACTTCTCGTTGTGCATAGAGTGACCGAAACCCCGGCGCATTGGACAGCATCTCCTTGACCGGAATGTATACACACTCGATCGGCTTTGTCCCCCAGCGCTTGCTACCTGTTACTGTCGCGGACTCCGGTGCCTTCCCGTGATTGGTGAAAGATACCCGCAACTTGTGCTTGCCCCGAAAAATCTCCGCCATGCCCTGAGAGCCCCCCTGCCGGCGTTTCACCAAACGCCCCAGGGCACGACCGGATGGAAGAAAGACACGCACCAGCTTCTCGGCGAAGTCCAGCCGGGTCTTGGTGATATCGCAAGCGGCATAGGCGATCTTCATCAAGTGAGTTTTGCCCGTTGCATTCGCCCCGACCAAGACGTTGACCCCGGGCGAAAGATCAAGGTCGAGGGTATCGAATGCTGTGAAGTGGTCGACACGGATGCGTGAGAGGCCCATGGATGGATTACCGTTTGCGGCATTCCGATGCTCAGCTTAAGGATATCCCAAGATGCTAACATCCCGAGGGCTGGACCGGCCACCAAGGGCAACTGACAGGTACGGAATCTCTCCTCCGGTCGGCTTGACCTCTACCCGGATTGGGATTCCAATGGGATGCCATGATTGCAGACCTACTCCTCGTTATCGGTGCCTATCTGCTGGGCTCTGTCTCCAGTGCCATCATCGTGTGCCGGCTGATGGGCCTGCCGGATCCGCGGACCCAGGGCTCGAGCAACCCCGGCGCGACCAATGTGCTGCGCATCGGTGGGAAACGGGCCGGGGCCATCACCCTCCTGGGTGACGGCCTCAAGGGACTGATACCGATGTTGGTCGGCCAACTGCTCGATGCGGGCCCGGGGTTGCTGGCGGCAACCGGGCTGGCGGTCTTCCTCGGCCACCTGTATCCGGTGTTCTTCGGGTTTCGAGGGGGGAAGGGGGTCGCGACGGCGCTGGGGGTACAATTCGGACTCTACTGGCCCATCGGGCTTACGGTGGCTGCCATCTGGTTGGTCGTCGCCAAGTTGCTGAAGATCTCCTCGGTCTCCGGCTTGGTCAGCATGGCCCTGGCGCCGGTCGTGGTCTGGATCTTCCGGCCGGAGCCCCTACTGATCTGGATGCAGGTACTCATCAGCCTGAGCCTGTTCTGGCGTCACCGCAGCAACATCCGGAACCTGATGTCCGGTGCCGAGGCCAAGCTCACCGATCCCGAAAAAAGGCCCTGATCGCCCGTAGGATGCGGTGAGTGCGGTAGGTCTTACAGGCTGGCACCACGAGGAGGCGCGAACCGCATCAATGAACTGCCCGTGCCCAACCAGTGTGGGCATGCCCACCGTCCAAAGATGCGGTTCGCTGCCCGCCCGCCCCGTCCCTGGGGAGGGTGTCGCAAAAGCCCCTCTCCCGCCGGGAGAGGGGTTGGGGAGAGGGGTCAAAGGGCGAGATCGGTGCCTTTTGCGACACCCTCCTGGGGCGGTAGGCAGACGCTCACCACACCATTGATGCGGTTCGCGCGGGGAGTGCGCGCACCGACCGGCAGGCTCAGAACCACCGCGCTCACCGCATCCTACGCTCTCGTATGCCGGGCAAGCGCTCAAACCGGCGGCAGCTCTTCCATGGACCAACGCGATCTGGGCGTGAAGGCTAGGGGCTCGGCTTGACCGGCGCGCAGCCGTTGCCAGCCGGCGTAGGCGATCATGGCCCCATTGTCGGTACAGAATTCCGGTCGCGGATAGAAGACCTCAGTGTCCTCCTGCGCCGCCATGGCGTCCAGCCGCGCCCGCAGGCGTCGATTCGCGCCCACGCCGCCGGCCACCACCAGGCGCCTGTTCGCGCATTGGCGCAGGGCGCGGCGGCACTTGATGACCAGGGTATCCACCGCCGCCTCTTCGAAGGCGCGGGCGATGTCGGCCCGGGTCCGTGCCGGATCATGGGTCCGTGCCGTCTCCCGCTGCAAGGTGTTCAGGGTAAAGGTCTTGAGCCCGCTGAAGCTGAAATCCAGTCCCGGACGATCGGTCATGGGCCGCGGGAATCGGTAACGCTGCGGGTCCCCATGCTCCGCCAGTCTCGCCAGGGCAGGACCGCCGGGGTAGGGCAGCCCGAGGATCTTGGCGGTCTTGTCGAAGGCCTCCCCGGCGGCATCGTCTAGGGACTCCCCGAGCAGGCGGTAGCGGCCGATCGCCGCGGCCTCCAGGAGCTGGGTGTGACCGCCGGACACCAGCAGGGCGACAAAGGGAAAAGCAGGTGCCGGCGCCTCCAGCATGGGGGCGAGCAAGTGACCCTCCATGTGGTGGATACCGATCGCGGGTACGCCCCAGGCCCAGGCCAGGGCGCGGCCGACAGCGGCCCCCACCAGCAGGGCGCCGATCAGCCCGGGGCCTGCGGTAAAGGCCACGCCGTCGATGGATTCCTTGGGCAGCCCGGCCTCACGCAAGACCTGCCGGATCAGCGGCAGGGTCTTGCGCACATGGTCACGGGAGGCGAGCTCCGGCACCACGCCGCCGTACTCGGCGTGGATCTCCACCTGGCTGTAGACGGCGTGGGCGAGCAGACCGCGGTCACCGTCGAAGACGCCCACGCCCGTCTCGTCACACGAGGTCTCGATGCCCAGCACCCGCATGATGGATATCTATTGCTGCTGCTGTGAAGCGGTAGTGCCGTAGGATGCGGTGAGCGCGGTAGGTCTTACAGGATGGCACCACGCGGAGGCGCGAACCGCATCGATGGACGCCCGTAGCAACCGCATCAACCCCCCTAAAGGCACCTTGAAAAAATAGGTATTTTCAGCGATCAGGCGGCTCTAACCCGTTGCTTATTCAAGCATGCCGTTGACGAAAAAGGTGCCCGTAATCGAATCCCGAAAGCGCGTGCGCACTGTCGGGCACGGACCATCCGGCGGTGCGGTTCGCGCCGACAGTCGGTGCCATCCATGAGGCGGTATACCGCGCTCACCGCATCCTAACGGGCGCTATCAGCCAATCTATCAGTTAAAAATTTACCACTACCGACGCCGGTACTGACCTGGCAGACGATCAGCGCGCCCTTGTGCGTCGAACGCAACACGTCCGCTTCCCCAAACAGCGCCAAATCATTCAGGATTGCTTTGCAACGCCTTTGCAAGGCTGCAAACGATTCAAGTATCATATTTTACTTTATCTCAGCCATTACGAGCGACCAAACGAGGAAACCTGTTTCATGCCCAATGTCCGCGTAAAGGAAAATGAACCTTTCGAAGTCGCCATGCGTCGTTTCAAGCGTTCCTGCGAGAAGGCCGGCGTCCTGGCGGAGGTGCGCCGCCGCGAGTTCTACGAGAAACCCACCGCGGAGCGCAAGCGCAAAAAAGCCGCCGCCGTCAAGCGCCATCACAAAAAGCTACAGCGCGAGAATCGGCGTTGGGATCGCCTCTACTGAGCCGGACTCCACAGGGCACACATCCATGCTCAAACAGCGCATCCAAGATGACATGAAGGCCGCCCTGAAGGCGGGCGACAAACGCCGGCTCGGCGTCATCCGCCTCATACTCGCCGCGATCAAGCAGCGGGAGGTAGACGAGCGGATCGAGCTCGACGACACCCAAGGTCCTGGCGGTGCTCGACAAGCTGGTCAAGCAGCGGCGCGATGCTCGTGAGCAATACACCAAGGCGAACCGGCAAGATCTGGCCGAGCAGGAAGCCTACGAGGTTGGTATCTGCCAAGAGTACCTGCCCGCGGCTCTGGGTGAAGACGAGTTGATTGCACTGGTCGACGAGGCCATCACCGCCGTAGCGGCCACCTCCATGCAGGACATGGGCAAGGTCATGGGTCGGATCAAACCCCAGGCCCAAGGCCGGGTGGACATGGGCGTCGTCAGCAGGCTGGTCAAGGAACGCCTCGCGGGCTGACGTCTCCTCTTGCTACTCTTCACGGGCACTTTAAAACTTAAGGTATCCGTAGGGAACGAGAATGCCCTGCCGTTTTGATTTTGTGTCTTGAAAAATTGCTAGAAAGCGTTTTTCAAGGTCTCAATAAGAGGATTAGATAGCAATGAATACACAAACGCATTATGAAATAAACGAGGCAACTCGATTTGGGGGGTTCTGGATACGGGTAGGAGCTTCCTTTATTGATATGGTGGTCCTACTTATCCCTGTACTACTTATCTCGTTTCTATTTCGTGCAGTGACACCCGCAACTGATGAGATGGAGATAGCGGTGGTAGAACTGATGGGTGCTATTCTCAATATAATCGTGTACTGGATTTATTTTGCAGCACTGCATTCATCATCATGGCAAGCGTCGGTCGGGAAAAAAGTCGTGAACTTGAAGGTTGTCGATAAAAATGGCAATCGTATTTCTTTTGGCAGAGCTACAGGCCGGTACTTCGCATCATTCATCTCTGCGTTAATCCTCGGTATCGGATATATGATGGTTGGCTGGACAAAGAGGAAGCAAGGTCTGCACGATATGATGGCAGGCACACTTGTCATAAAGATAGAAAATACTTAACAAGGCGAGTGCGCTCGGGCAGGAAAAAGCACCGCTCGTTCCTCGCTCTGCTTTTCGCTGCTGGTGAGTTGTGGTTCGGCTGGCTCCCACGCTCCAGCGTGGGAGCAGATCCCGATGCTCCAGCGTCGATTAAGCGCCTCGGTAGGCTAACCACCAATGTCTATCAGCACAGAAGAGCTGCGTCCGCTGGAGCGGACAAGACGACGTTCCCACGCTGGAGCGTGGGAACGAGCGCAATGAGGGTTGATGCGGTTCGTTACGGGCGTCCATCGATGCGGTTCGCGCCTCCTCGTGGTGCCATCCTGTAAGACCTAGCGCGCTCACCGCATCCTACGGCACTACCGCTTCACAGCTACGGAGGCGATTATCGGGTGGTGGTTAATATTTAAATGATTTGTTGGGCACGCTGCCGTCCAAAGATGCGGTTCGCTGCCTACCTGCCCCCTGTCTGCCGTACCGGCCTGTCTGCGTGTGGGACGCACAGGCAGGCATCCCTGGGGCGGTAGGCAGGCGCTCACCACATCCTACCGGCTTTGCCCAACCTAACGAGCTCCGCTTTTCACTGCCGGTAATTTGTGGGGCGAGTACAACAGTGCCGAAGTACCGATAACATGGGAATGATTCGTTTGCCGCGAATGAGCGCAAATAGACGCAAAGTGGTCATAATCAGCTCGCCATCGGTGACGGTTCCAGGTCCGTTTTCGTCGATTTGCGGCCATTTGCGTTTGTTTGCGGCTAACTTTTCCCTGAGGCTCCGGCTCGATGTTATCGGTAGTTGAGAACATCCGTACTGGTTACCGCTGCTGCTCGCTTTGACCCATGGCCGGCAGGATCCCTCCCGAATTCATCGACGCCCTGCTCGCCCGCACCGACATCGTCAATCTCATCAATAGCCGGGTCTCCCTGCGCAAGGCTGGGAAGGACTACCAGGCCTGCTGCCCGTTTCACGACGAGAAGACCCCGTCCTTCACCGTCAGCCCCGACAAGCAGTTCTACCATTGCTTCGGCTGTGGTGCCCACGGCAGCGCCATCGGCTTCCTGATGGAGTACGAGCGCCAGGAGTTCCGCGAGGCGGTGGAGGAGCTGGCACAACAGGCCGGTATGGAGATCCCTGTCGATGGGGAGGGTGTCCGGGCAGGTCCGGATCTGCGTCCACTCTACGACCTGCTTGACCAAACGGCTCAGCTCTATCGCCGCCAGCTACGCCAACACCCCTCGGCTCCCCGGGCCGTGGAATATCTCAAAGGTCGCGGCCTGAGCGGGGAGGTGGCCGCCGCCTTCGGGCTCGGGTTCGCACCACCCGGCTGGGATTTCCTACTCGGGACCCTCGGCGGCAGCGCCCAGGTCCGCGAGCGCCTGCTCCAGGGCGGACTCGTAATCGAGCAGGACGGCAGGCGCTACGACCGCTTTCGCGACCGGATCATGTTCCCCATCCGCGACCGCCGGGGCCGAGTCATCGGCTTCGGAGGCCGGGTGCTCGGCGACGAAAAGCCCAAATACCTGAACTCGCCCGAGACCCCTGTCTTTCACAAGGGCCGCGAGCTCTACGGGCTGTATGAGGCCCAGCAGGCCAAGCGTAGACTCGAGCGCCTGCTGGTGGTCGAAGGCTACCTGGATGTCATCGCCCTGGCCCAATTCGGCATCACCTATGCCGTCGCCACCCTGGGCACCGCCACCAGCGCCGAGCATCTGCGGCTGCTCCTGCGCGCCGCCCCGGAGCTGATATTCTGCTTCGACGGCGACCGCGCCGGGCGCGATGCCGCTTGGAAGGCCCTGGAGACCGCCTTGCCGCTGGCCACCGGCCGCCAGCAGATCGGCTTCCTATTCCTGCCCGAGGGCGACGACCCGGATACCCTGATTCGGTGCCAAGGCCGCACCGAATTCGAGCAGCACCTAGATACCGCGACGCCCCTGTCCGATTTTCTGTTCGACCGCCTCGCCGCTCAGGTCGACATGTCCAGCCTGGACGGTCGCGCCCGCTTGGCGACCCTGGCCAAGCCCCTGCTGGACCGAGTCCCCGCCGGCCTATTTCGTGACATGTTGGGCACTCGCCTCGCCAAGCTGGTGGGCGTAGCCCGCAACCGCCTCGATACCGGCACGGGTGCCGGCAGGAGACGCACCGGATCGCCGGAACCCCACAAACGGCCACCCCGGGAATGGCTGGTGGTCGCCCTGGTCCTGCAACAGCCGCGGCTGGCCGCGCAGTTAGCCGAGCTGGACGATGACTGGAAGACCCTCGACCAACCCGGCCTCAAGTTACTGTCCGAGCTGCTCGAACGGATTGCCGCCGACCCCGAGCTCACCACCGCCCAACTCGTCCACCACCTGGAAGACAGCCTGGATGAGGGTTACCGGCATTATCTGAGCCGGCTCACCGATCCTGCACTGCTCGCCGGCATCCCCGAAGCGGGGCGGGCGGCCGATCTGTGCGGCGCTATCAAGGCCCTCAACGCCGAGGCCAGAGACGCCAAGTTTGAACTCCTGTGCCGCCGCGCCAGCCTATCCGAGCTCGACGACGAAGAAAAGCAGGGCCTACGGGGATATCGATCCGATACACGACGCGACGGCCTGTAATACCGGGCGCCTTGATCGAGCACAGCAATGCCTAAGAGGCTGTCTAACTAACCCATTGATTCTCTCTTGTTCCCGCGCCGCGTGAACCTCGACTCCGCGCCGCAGGTGTCTTGCACCCGAACAGGCACCGTGCCGAACGCGGCGTAACGCAATCCGATGCTCGGATCCGTTTTAACCCTAAATGTCAACACATCCTAGCACCCCGTTTCATCCAATTTTGCCGATTGTCATTTGTCATCTCGACCGCAGGGAGAGATCCTTGTCCCGAGCGTAGCGAGGGATCTTTGGCGATGAGACAACCACAAAGTTACAAGATCCCTCCTTCGTCGGGACAAGGATTTCTCGCTTCGCTCGCAATGACAACCAGTAAAATCAGGTGAATTGGGTACTAGGGGATAAGGGCTAATTACATGAAAAATAGGATAATTATCAGCGGAAAGGCGGCTTGACAGGCGAGCACGAACTACACTAGACTCCGCCGCTACACCTGCCATCATAAGAATTACATCGTGCGGGGTAGGAGAAGGGGGGATGCTCGAAAACTATCTGCCCATCCTGATCTTTCTGGTGATTGGGATCTTGGTTGGGGGCGGGGCCATCGCGGCGGGCTTCGTGCTTGGCGAGCAGCGTCCGGATGCGGCCAAAAACGCCCCTTACGAATGCGGCTTCAAGGCCTTCGAGAGTGCGCGCATGAAGTTCGACGTGCGCTACTATCTCGTCGCCATCCTCTTCATCATCTTCGATCTCGAAATCGCTTTCCTCTTTCCTTGGGCCGTGGTGCTGGACGCCGTAGGCAAGGTCGGCTTTGTCGCCATGGTCGTCTTCTTGGGCATTCTCGTTGTCGGCTTCATCTACGAGTGGAAGAAAGGGGCCCTGGAGTGGGAATAAGGGTCCCGGCATAAAGGTGCGGACCGGCGGCGTTGCCGTTCTTGTGCTTCTAACCATCACTGGCGAGGTCGGTTATGGGTATCGAGGGCATCCTCCAGCAGGGTGTGATTACCACCACGGCGGATAAGCTGATCAACTGGGCGCGTACCGGTTCCCTGTGGCCCATGACCTTCGGTTTGGCCTGTTGCGCCGTGGAGATGATGCATGCGGGTGCCGCCCGCTATGACCTCGATCGCTTCGGCATCGTCTTCCGCCCCAGTCCCCGTCAGTCCGACGTGATGATCGTAGCCGGCACCCTGTGCAACAAGATGGCGCCGGCCCTGCGTAAAGTCTACGATCAGATGGCCGAGCCGCGCTGGGTTATCTCCATGGGCTCCTGCGCCAACGGCGGCGGCTATTATCACTACTCCTACTCGGTAGTGCGGGGTTGTGATCGCATCGTGCCGGTGGATATCTATATTCCCGGTTGCCCACCGACGGCGGAGGCCCTTTTGTACGGCATCCTCCAGCTCCAGAACAAGATCCGCCGTACCAACACCATCGCCCGCTGAGCAGTTATCTGCACATGTCATACCAGGAATCGAAAACCGGCGACGCCAGGTTGGATACACTGGCAGATGGGCTCACCGAACATTTCGGCGCCCAGGATTGCGGAGTGTTGACCGCTCCGGGTGAAGTCACCTTGGTGGTTCCCCGGCAAACCTTGATCGCGGTCGCCACCGCGCTCCGCGACCATGAGGCTTTTCGCTGCGAGCAGCTCATTGACGTCTGTGGGGTGGACTATGCGGTCTACGGGCGTTCGGAGTGGGTAACGGCAGAGGCTTCGAGCAGCGGCTTCGGTCGTGGTGTCGCCCGCGGTTTCGAGCTGGAGGAGATCGAGGATCCCAAGCGCTTCGCCGTGGTCTACCATTTGCTCTCGTTGACTCACAATCGGCGCCTGCGGGTGCGGGTGTATGCCGGCGCGCCCCGGCCCATGGTGGATTCGGTGGTGACGGTTTGGTCGTCGGCCGACTGGTTCGAGCGCGAGGCCTTCGATCTGTTCGGTATTCTCTTTGATGGTCACCCGGACCTGCGACGTATCCTGACCGATTATGGCTTTATGGGCCATCCGTTCCGGAAGGACTTTCCATTGGTCGGGCAGGTGGAGATGCGCTACGATCCCGAGCAGGCGCGGGTGGTCTACCAACCCGTGAGCATCGAGCCGCGGACCCTGGTGCCCCGCGTCATCCGCGCCGATGCCCGCTGTGAGGGCGGATCGGCCACATCACCGGATGCCCCGGATGTCTGAGCAAGATGTCTGAGCAAGATGCCTGAAATCCGCAACTACACCCTCAACTTCGGCCCCCAGCACCCGGCGGCCCACGGGGTCCTGCGCCTAGTCTTGGAGCTGGACGGCGAGGTGATCGTCCGCGCCGATCCCCACATCGGACTCTTGCACCGGGGCACCGAGAAGCTCGCCGAGTCCAAGCCCTTCAATCAGAGCATCGGCTATATGGACCGGCTCGATTACATGTCCATGATGTGTAACGAGCACGGCTATGTGCGTGCCATCGAGAAGCTGTTGGGGATTACAGCCCCCGAACGCGCTCAGTGGATCCGCACCCTGTTCGACGAGATCACACGTATCCTGAACCACCTGCTCTGGTTGGGGTCCCATGGGCTCGATGTAGGCGCCATGACCATGTTCCTCTATTGCTTTCGCGAGCGCGAGGACCTTTTGGACTGCTACGAGGCGGTCTCCGGTGCCCGCCTGCACGCCGGCTATTACCGCCCCGGCGGCGTCTACCGGGACCTGCCCAACCGGATGCCCCGCTATTCGGAAGCGGCCACCAAGTATCACAGCCAGGCGGATATGGAGCGCAAGAACGCCGCCCGCGGCGGGTCGCTGCTCGATTTCATCGAAGACTTCACCGAGCGCTTCCCGACCTATGTGGACGAGTACGAAACCCTGCTCACCGACAACCGGATCTGGAAGCAGCGCACGGTCGGCATCGGCGTCGTCTCTCCCGAGCGCGCCCTGCAGCTCGGCTTCACGGGTCCCATGATCCGCGGCTCCGGTTTTGCCTGGGACCTGCGCAAGAAACAGCCCTACGCCGCCTATGACCAGGTGGATTTCGATATCCCGGTGGGCCAAAACGGCGACTGCTACGACCGCTACCTGGTGCGGGTCGAGGAGCTGCGTCAGTCCAACCGGATCATCAAACAGTGCGTGGATTGGCTGCGCGCCAATCCGGGCCCGGTGATGATCGACGACCACAAGGTCGCACCGCCTCCCCGCTCGGAAATGAAGGACGGCATGGAGGCCCTGATCCATCATTTCAAGCTCTTCACCGAGGGCTACTGTCCGCCTCCCGGCGAAGTCTATGCCGCGGTGGAGGCGCCGAAGGGTGAGTTCGGTTGCTATATCCTCTCCGACGGTGCCAATAAGCCCTATCGACTCAAGATCCGGGCGCCGGGGTTCGTCCACCTCTCCGCCATGGACGAGATGACCAAGGGACACATGCTGGCGGATGTGGTCGCCGTCATCGGCACCATGGACATCGTATTCGGGGAGATCGACCGCTGATGAGCTTCCGAACGGCCCCCCTCAGTGTCCCCGCCGGTTGTGACAAGGAGACCCTGTTCACACCCGAGCTCCGCGCCGAGATCGACCGCCACATCGCCAAATACCCGCCCGAGTGGAAGCAATCCGCAGTCATGCCGACCCTGACCCTGGTGCAGGAGTCCAACGGCGGCTGGCTGAGTCGGGAACTCATGGATGACGTGGCCGCCTACCTCGAAATGCCCGAAATCGCGGTCTACGAGGTCGCCAGCTTCTACGGCATGTACGACCTGGAGCCGACGGCCAAGCACAAAGTATGCGTCTGCAACAGCATCTCCTGCATGTTGTCCGGCTCCGAGGACCTGATCGCGCACCTGGAGAAGAAGTACAGTGTCAAGCCCGGCCAAACCACGGCTGACGGCAGATTCACCTTCAAGGAGGTGGAGTGCCTGGGCGCCTGCCGCCATGCCCCCGCGGTGCTCATCGGCAAGACCTATCACGAGAACCTGTCCGCTCAGGCGCTGGACGCGCTGATCGCGGGGTTGGAGTGAGGCCATGGTCCAGTCCCCCACTCACAACAGCGTCTGCTTCCGCACCCTGTATCTGGAAGATCCGGCTTCCCTCGGGACTTACCGCGGCATCGGCGGCTACGTCCAGTGGGAGAAGATCCTCAAGGACAAACCGGACCCCGATGATGTCATCGAGGAGCTCAAGCGTTCCGCCCTGCGTGGGCGCGGCGGCGCGGGATTTCCCACCGGGCTCAAGTGGAGCTTCATGCCCCGCACTGCCCCGGGCCAGAAATACATCGTCTGCAACTCGGACGAAGGCGAGCCCGGCACCTGCAAGGACCGGGATATCCTGCGCTACAACCCCCACCAGCTCATCGAGGGCATGGCGATTGCCGGCTACTGCATCGGCGCCACGGTCGGTTACAACTATATTCGCGGTGAGTTCTACGAGCCCATCGCGTGCTTCGAGACCGCCCTGCGGGAGGCCTACGAGGCGGGCCTGATCGGTAAGGATATCCAGGGTTCGGGCGTAGATTTCGATCTCTACGTCCACTTGGGGGCCGGCGCCTATATCTGCGGCGAGGAGACGGCACTGCTCGAGTCCATCGAAGGCAAGAAGGGCCAGCCCCGCCCCAAACCCCCGTTCCCGGCCCAGGCAGGGCTTTACGGCAGGCCCACCACCATCAACAATACCGAGTCCCTGGCATCGGTTCCCGTCATCCTGGAGCAGGGCGGTCAGTGGTTCCTGGACCAGGGACGGCCCAACAGCGGCGGTCCCAAGTTGTTCTCGGTGACGGGTCATGTCAATAAGCCCGCCAACTTCGAGGTCCCCCTGGGTACGCCCTTCAAAGACCTGCTGGAGATGGCCGGCGGCGTTAAGGACGGGAAGGCGCTCAAGGCGGTCATCCCCGGCGGCTCCTCGGTGCCCGTGATGCCGGGGGAGGTCATGTTGGAGACGGACATGGACTATGATTCCATCGCCAAGGCAGGCTCCATGCTCGGCTCCGGGGCCGTCATCGTAATGGCCGAGGGGACCTGCATGGTCAAGGTCCTGGCCAATCTGTCCCATTTCTATGCCGCGGAGTCCTGCGGCCAATGCACCCCCTGCCGTGAGGGAACCGGCTGGCTGTCCCGGGTGCTGCATCGCATCCTCCACGGACAAGGCCGACCCCAAGACCTGGACCTGCTGGATGGGGTAGCGGCGCGCATCGGCGGGCGTACCATCTGCGCCCTGGGCGATGCCGCGGCCATGCCGGTCCAGAGCTTCCTCAAGCACTACCGCCATGAATTCGAATACATGATCGAGCATGGCAGGAGCATGGCCGAGGCCGCCTGAGGTGGCGGGAGGTATGTGGAGCAATTCTTGGTGATTCGTGCTTTCGTCCTAATGGTACAGGATTAACAGGATTTCCAGGATTAACAAGATTTTTCATTCAAAAGATAATCCTGTCCTATTAGCATTGCAGTGACTATGGCTTTACTTTCTTTACTTTTAGTACGGTATGAATATGCATATATTGCTTATGGAGGCGAATATGAGAACAACACTTGACTTGCCTGAAGACCTGCTCAATGAGGCGATGAGGGTCACTCATTCTGACACAAAAGCTGTAGTAATTATTAAGGCGCTTCAGGAATTGATTCGAAAATCAACCATTTCTGAAATCAAAAAATACAAAGGGAAGGTGGACTTGGATATTGACTTGAATACAATACGAGATCGCCATTAATGGATGTGTTGGTCGATACGTCCATTGATAAGCATTTTAGGTTAATGAATCGAATTTTAGAAGTTCAGCTATATAGAGGTTAACGGCTGCCTCCAGCAGAGAGGCGATATGAAGACGTCGTGGCGCTTGGTTTGGAATCGTGGGTTCTTGGAGATGATTTTATAATAGCATAAGCATAATGATCACGGGTATCTAAATATGGGAATCTAAATGTAGGTTCCTATATTCAGGTATCTGACATTGGGTACCGGTACCTACTATTTAGGGACATGTTCAATAAATAGAGGTACTTTAATTGCGGCGGAGAAGCCGTTGATTGCATGTTAGTCATTCTAGAAGAGGAGAACCCCATGAGCGATAAAAAACATGACGTAGGCGTAGACGAGACTTTCGCGATCCTTAGTGAGGACAACGAAGAATTTCGTATGTCAATCGAGCCAGAAGAGCTCGGCTTGGGAACTAACGTGCTGTTTTGGCATGGCGACCAATTGAGTATGCAAACAGGACAAATCCCACCAGGCTATGTTACGGATCCATATTTCAAGCAATGGATACGCGACCGACATGACACGGGTTTATGGTTTTCAATTGGTCCATACGAGAGATTGGACGGTGTCGGCACTTTCAAAGCCAAATTGTTTGGCGAAATCGGAAATAGAGGTAGCGGCGACGTTCTCTATACGGATATTTACGACTATACGAGCGGCAAAACGTATGGAGCTATGACCTTCCCGCTTTCGGACTTCCCCACAAACTCTGCCGGATTCAGAATCCGCTACCCTGCTGTAACCATAGAATCCGGTCATCGCTACGAAACACGTGTGCGATGCTTGGGTGCGGCTAACGTAAGTATCTACTCGCTGCGTTGGGAAGTGAATACTTTGTAGGTATCCAAAGGAAATAGGGGACAGACCCTGCAATTAAAGAACAATTAAAAGGACACCCACTTTGTTTGCGACCCAATAGCTCATTCCCACGCTCCAGCGTGGGAATGCAGCCCGTAGGTTGGGGTGAGGAACGAACCCCAATAAATCGCCATGTCGAACCAAAGCCATTGGGGTTTATCCCTCACCCCAACCTACACAAGAATGCAGGTACGTTGGTTGCGGCGGAGAAAAGGGAAAAGGGGCTAGGCTCAATTGATGGGCTTTATCTGCGACGCCACTATAATTCGAGGAATAGAGCATGACTGGCCTGAGAGAAGTACTGATTACTGTATCCAACATACGATCTTCTTTCTCTGGCGGCAGTAAACCTATTCGTTACCGGGCCAGATCCTACCCTAATCATGACCGAGACAACAATGGCCTTATGGAACTGTATTATGTACCAGTCTACAAGGTATTGATCGAGGGAACAAATGCGAAAGGCGCGAAGGTGAAAAAGGAATGGCCCGCGTTGCGTTTTATGCCGTATTGGAATGACCCTAAGAAACCGGATCCACACTATAGTACCAGGGGGTGGGTAAACGCTGGACTACACCAGCTTCCCAAGAAAAAGGTCACGTTCTACAATCCCAACTATGGAACCCAAAATAGGTATTCACCGTATTCCGGTGCCATTCAGATGCGGGATTCGTTTCTGATTCACGCTGGACCAAGGAATCTGTCAGAAGAAGCGTGGGGATCAGCTGGATGCGTTGAGATTATCGGCAATTTCAACGACTTCAAGCAGGATATAGCAGACTTATCAGGATCAATTAGTAAAGATGCCGGTGGCGCAATCTCTGAGCTTGTAAAGGCAGGAAAGCTTTTTGTTCGGGTGGACTATGCAAGACCTCCGGATATAAAGAAGAACTTCGCTGGAGAGTTGCCGTGACCATAAGAGCCTTAATGGTTTGCACGTTCCTGTTTGTTATTTTCTCTTATATGCCAGCGACTGCGCAGATGGGTTCTGCCGGCTTCGAGCTATTGGCAGATTGTGCCGTCGAGAATGGAAAGGTCCGGCCATCGCTAGGAACACTGACAAGCTGCGAAATGGACAATGAATTCATTCTAAGCGCGTTACGCAGCAGACATATCAATCAACCGCTTCGGCACTATAGATTCGTGTCGGGAAAAGTAGAGATTGCCGCGACCTCAAAAGCTGACGGCACGCGAATGGAAGCCTACCTACACTGTATCGGGCCGCAAGGCGCCAATACCCTTCCGGGCATGACCGAACTCTATCGCGCTATTGCCGCCAATAGGTATGTCACAGGATTGATTTTGGGACAGGAAATGCCAGTCACCTGTCACTACTTCGTCTGCGATAACCTTCTGGTGTTACTAAGCTACTATGGATTGCCGGGATACTACAAGGATTTCCAACCTGGCGCCGTCATTGCGGAGATCACGGGTGGATGCCCCTGCAAGGAGAAGGGAAAAGGGGCCAGGCTCAATTGATGGGTCGTTTTTCACAGCTCATTCGCCTGATATTCGGCTGCAAGTGACCCAATGTCCCGGTCCGGCTCCTCGGCAACTTTCAAGCTCGGTGCCACGCGGCATTGGGTGCCTGAGCCAAGCCAAGCCGTTAGACCTGATACTAAAAATGCATTACGAGAAGAGGAAAAATCATGCTCTCAACCGTTGAGGTAATTGTTGAAAAAAATGGCAATGTACGCTTATTGGAACCGCTACACCCCAGCCATGCTATGCGGGCACTATTAACCTTGCTCGAACCTTTGGAGAAATCAACTATCACACCTAAGCGTTCATTGCACGAATTTATTGGTATACTGAAAAATTCCACTCTCTTTTCTGGCAATCCCGTTACTTTACAACGAGACATGCGTGATGAGTGGGATTAAATATTTGTTGGATACTAATATTGTGATCGGCTTACTTAAAGCATTCCCGGACGCAACGAATTTATTGCAACCGTATCCTGATTTACTTGAGAAATGTGCCGTTAGCCAGATTACCCGCATGGAATTGCTTGGTTTTCCGGGGGTTGACATGGAAAACACACAACAAATTTCGGCATTTTCCATGCTGGCTCCCACGCTCCAGCGTGGGAGCAAATCCCGACGCTCCAGCGTCGACAAGTGATCAGGTAAGTCGCATATCAGCATAGAAGGGCACGGTCCGCTGGAGCGGACAAGACGGCGTTAACGTTTCCCCCAACCAAAGGCTTTGTCATGGTTGCGTTTTTACACCACAGAGAACACAGAGAATACACGGAGAAAATTCTCTATTTTCTCTGTGCCCTCTGTGGTTATTTTCCTGGGAAACGGGGATAGACCCTGAAGTATCCCCACAAAGTAGCTTTTGAAATCAATCGGTTACTGTAACAACCGGTATTTGGTATGGGCCAGGCCGCGCCGTAAGACGCAAGCCACTGATTCTGGAGTCAATTTCGTGGGGATACCTCAGGGACAGACCACGTTTTCTGCTATTGCGGAAGGCTCTTTATGGATTCCAGACTGGTTAGGATATTTTGCGCAAATTTGCCTTCTCAGCAAGCCAGAGGGGCGTCGTATAACTTGCTGTTGTTGTTGAGAAAAGACTGCCCGTTCCGTCATCGGTCATCGTGCTACCGACTGTCGTCCTCTTCGACCAGTCCGGAATCCATAAAGAGCCAATAGCCGAAAGACAGGTTGATGTTAGCGTTGGTGAGTCGGTTCGCATCATCCGTGAACTTCAAGACATGAGCCAGAACGAACTAGCCAGGTTAACTGGCATTCCGCAATCCACCATTTCGGCCATTGAGAACAATCGCGTTAACCTGGGTGTAGAACGAACAAAACAATTGGCAGTAGCACTTAAGTGCCATCCGCCCGTACTAGTGTTCCCAGGGTGAGATATGAACAATGCCGCATAACAAAAAGCGGAAAAGGGGCCAGGCTCAATTAACCTTTTTTCTTATCGCGGACAGGTAGGAAAGTTTTCAGAAATCGAACCTGGTTCCTTTTTCTTTTCCATTTTTTCAAGCGCCTGCATACAATCTTAAGAGATCATCCGCTGCTCTATAAGAGGACTTGCAATGGAAGTCAAACTAACCAAAAAACAAAAAGTCGCCGTAAAGGGTGCGGAAGATATTTACCTGATCATGCGCCAAATTCTCCGTAGAGAGAATAAAATCGGTCAAGGTCAAGAACACTTCTGGATGGTGGGTTTGAATCAAGCGAACAAAATACTTTATATCGAGTTGGTCGCTCTGGGTTCTACCAACATCGGCCAATGGTTCATGACGCTAGAGCGTCTGGATTTAGCTCCCACGCTGGAGCGTGGGAGCCAGAGTAATTTGTGGGGATACCTCAGGGACAGACCACGTTTCTTCACCTCCAGGAAAGAAAGGGAAAAAAAGACACCCATCTTTTCGACTTGATCTTCCCACTGCGCGATATTGGGCGGGCTAGTCCAAACGTTAGCGCAATCCTTCACCTACCGGACAGATGAATATTCTCCCGAATAAAACCACTGATATCGATATTCTTGAGAGGCTGTTTGAATAAAAGTGGTAGCGGCTAAAAATGTTCTAAAATGGTTCCTTTATCATGTATTTCTTTGCGCTTTTCCCGCCTTATATTAAGTCATTTGGGAGGCTATCAATTATGAATATCCATACAGTAATAGATGATCAACTCTTTCATCAAGCCGTACATATGACAGGTATGGTAGATAATCGTATGTTGCTTGAATACGCATTACGTTCATTATTACAAACTCAGAAAACCAAAAATTTAGAAAAAACCACGCAATCAAAATTTGATTTTTGGGAATGATTACAACATTTTCGCGGTTCAGTCAATTTATCGGAACTAGGCGATATAGATAAAATTTTTTCAAATGTACGCGACAAAGACCCTGGCAGAACAATAGTATTATGACTTTACGTTATTTGCTGGACACCAACATTCTTTCGGAAACGATTAAACCCCAACCTTCATTATCAGTTCTTGGGCATACGAATCGCCATAAATCTGAACTATCGACTGCCAGTGTGGTTGTGCATGAACTTTTATAGTCTCTAAAAAACTTCAGTCCGCCGAAGGCGGATAGAGGTTAAAAACCTCCATCTTCAGATGGATTCTCTTCAGTCGGCGGTTTAGTCCGCCGAGCTGCTTTAGCGGCACAATCTACCAGCTTCAGCTGGTAGTGGTTGAATCGTAGAAAAAAGGTAGAGATATGATCACGATAGATTTACGACAGAAGAAACATTCTGTAGAGGAATTATTGACCTTGGCGAAATCTGAATCGGTTTTGCTCTATGGAAAAGATGGTGAACATTTCATATTGGAAGAAACAGATGATTTTGAAAAAGAAGTTGAAGCGTTAGGTAAAAGTGAAAAATTCATGAAATTTCTTGAGGGAAGATCAAAAGAAAAAGACACAATCTCTATATCAACCATAGCAAAAAGATTAGGAATGTGAATCACCTAACCGGAACTTGCAACCGACCTTCTCCGTCGACGGGTTGTTGGCAATACGGTGCAAGGCAGAGAAGTCGGTAGCTTGCGGGAAAGGTCGTTTAGGCGTTATGTGATTCAGCCAGCCCGTAGGTTGGGGTGAGGAACGAACCCCAACAAATTGCTGTATCATCAGCAGATGAATGACATTGTTGCAATCGTTACGAAAATAAGGAAGCGGCAGTATGAATTGTCGAAGCATGCGGTTGATCAAACGATTATAAGAGATATTAGCGTATCGGAGATTGAGCAGGCAATCGCTGATAATGCTGTGAAGGGGGTATACGGTTAGCTCCTCCTGACACAAAATATTGTGGTTACTATTGGTGAGACCACAAGATATTGGGGGTGGAGGAGCTAACCGTATACCCCCCTGCTGTGATTATCGAGGACTATCCAAACGATAAGTACGGTCCCAACTGTTTAATATTGGGATACACCAAAAACGGACGACCACTGCATATTCAATGTAGTTATCCGAGTCGTCCGCTGATAAAAATCGTCACCTCATATCAACCGAATTCGGAACTATGGATCGACAATAGAGTCCGAAAGAACGAAGTGAAGAGGTGATTGTTATGAATGAGACAATGGTTGAAGCTCAGGTTACATACACTATTGAATATCAAGGAAGATTTTATATTATCGAGCATGTTCCCGCTCGGGTGTGTAAGGAAACGGGAGAGCAGTATTTTGCCCCGGAAACAGTGGAACATATTCAGGATTTCATTAAAGAAAATAAGAAGCCGGTGCGCATGATCGAGACACCTGTATATAACTATGCGTAGCTAGCCTAATTAATATTGAAGCGAAAGTTGACGCTGGAACTGGAAAGAAGATAGAGGTCACTTACTCGTTCCCCCAGCCTATGGGGTGGGCCTATTTAGCGGGAAAAGGGGCCAGGCTCAATTGATGGATCGTTTTCTGCTTTTTGCTGCCGGTGGTGCGAGGCATTAGCTGTCGTCATTCAACCGTTTGTTGTTGCAGGTTACCATCGGATACTTATTAACTGAGTGAGGTGAAATCGGCATGGCACACATTGAGTTAAGCGGAGACGCCTTAAAAAAACTGTTTAAAGAAGCCCTTACTGAGATGCTCCAGGAGCAGCGTGAACTATTGCATGATGTGTTTGTTGAAGTGCTGGAAGATATGACGCTAGCCGAGACTATCCGAGAAGGTCAACAAACGGAAAAAGTCTCCAGAGAGGCGATTTTCGAAATCCTTGAGGGTCAGGGGTGAAGGTCATATTTCGAAAGAGTTTTGCACGAGATCTGAAGAAAATCAAAGATCCAAACATTCTGGCACAAGTCAAGCAAGCCGTAGAAGAAGTGGAAGATGCAGCCAGTTTAAGAGAGGTCAACAGGGTAAAAAAGCTCAGTGGAACCGATAGCCTTTACCGCATCCGCGTTGGCGAGTATAGGATCGGCCTGGCGGTTGGCGCATCTGAAGTCGAGTTTGTGCGGTGTCTTCATCGGCGCAAGATGTATCGGCACTTTGCATGAAATTAGGGCAAACGACAGCTAAAAACAGGCTCCAGCGGATGCTCGTAAACTCGCACCGCTGAGCTTACCGTTAGTGCGCCAAGCGAAGCTTGGCGCTTCTTGCCGGGTGAAAGTCCCGGTCGGGAAAGGGTTAACCCCCCACCCGTATCGCATGTTGCGCCGCTGGCGGAAAGCGACGCCTTGGTAGGGACACTGGAGCGAGCGTGAACAACAGAGGTGAAGCGTACACAGAGAATCTTGTAGGCCAGAAGGGTGACTGCACCACCCTGAAGCGATTTCAGCCTCGTGAAAGGCAACAAAGCAGACGGCGACAGTGTTAACGGACTGGAAGCCAACACAGAGGAATCGGTAGTCGAGACGATGGTCGAGATCGTGTGGCACTGCCGGGAAACCGGGCAGAGAACAGAGAAAACAAACATCGACCGAATGAAACGGCATGGTGAGATTCCCGAGGGAGAGGGTTATCTTCTGTGGTGTTGGCGTTTTATCAACAAGCAAGCAGCGAGCGGTGTAGACCGGCAGGATGCAGGCAGCTATAAGAAGAGCCTGTGGGCGAATGTAGTCGCCCTGGTCACAGCAGTCAAAGCGGGAAGGTACCATGCCAAGCTGGTGCTCAGGAGATACCGACCCAAACGCAACGGGAAGTTGAGACCCTTGGGTATACTGGCCATTGCGGACAAGCTGTTACAAATCGGGGTATCGAAGCGACTGGAAGCGATCTACGAACAGGATTTTCTGGACCGCAGCTATGGCTACCGACCTGGAGTCGGTGCCTTAGAAGCGGTGAGAGACCTGAGCGTAGCGCTGAGAAGTGGTAACTACCACTACGTAGTAGAGGCAGACATCCGAGGCTTTTTCGATCATCTTGAACATGAAAAGCTGGTCGAGATGTTGGAGCTAAGGATAGACGACGAGCCCTTTATAAAGCGGATACGCAAGTGGTTGAAGGCAGGCATACTGGAGCCGGATGGAGCGGTGAAGTACCCGGAAAGAGGTTCACCGCAAGGTGGGATCGTGTCACCGATACACGCCAATATCTATCTTCACGATGCGTTAGATGTGTGGTTCGAAGAGACCGTCAAGGCGCACTGCCGAGGGGCGGCGTACCGATGCCGGTATGCGGACGACTTGGTATGCGCATACGAGCTTGAGGCCGATGCCGAGCGATTCTACGGTGTGCTCGCAGACAGGTTAGGCAAGTTTGGATTAGAAGTTGCAGCAGAGAAAACGAACTGGATGCGGTTCAGTCCACAAAACTGGAAAGCGAGTGGCGCCTTTTCATTCTTGGGTTTTGAGTTTCGCTGGGGACGTGGCCGCTGGCACAAGCCAGTGCTCAAATGTCGCACGGACCGTAAGAAATACCGCGCAGCGCTGGCGAACTTCCAGGAATGGTGCCGTGAGAGCTGCCGGTTACCTAAGCGGGTAATATTTGCCAGGCTCAATTCCAAGCTGCGTGGGTATTACAACTACTACGGTATCCGGGGGAACGATAAAAGCTTGCAAGACTTCTATCATCATGCCAAGCGGATTCTTATCAAAGCGCTAAACCGCCGTAGTCAACGGCGTAGCTATAATTGGGAAGGATTTGCGGAACTGATAAAAGTCTTCAAACTCCAGAGACCACGCCTATGCCACGCCTTCTGAACACTACGAATGATGACGCGCTATGTGCGAAGCGAGTGACTTTGAGGAGCCCCGTGCGGTAGTTCCGCATGCGGGGATCTGTACGGGGGCGGCCGGGTAACTGGCCGTCCTACCGTGATGGATCCAGATGCAAATATGAGGAAAATATCATGCTAAAATTTGGGATAATGAAAACCACCGCAATAGATGGTATCATTACATGCTCCAGAGATGTTTTAAGTGGCACACCAGTTTTTAAAAATACTCGTGTACCAGTCAAAAATCTTATTGACTATTTAGAAGCTGGAGATAGTTTAAATGAGTTTTTGGATGATTTCCCATCAGTAAAAAGAGAACAAGCCATACAAGCATTGGAAGCAGCAAAAGAGACACTTTTGGAAAAGGTTTATGAATATTCTCATTGATGAATGTTTGCCAAAGAAATTGAAGAGAGAATTACTTGATCATACAACTTACATGGTTCAAGAAAAGGGTGGTCAAGCATGAGAAACGGTGAACTACTCAGCGTTGCAGAAAAAGAGTTTGATGTTTTAATCACGGCTGACCAAAACCTGGAATACCAACAGAATATGAATCATTTTGATATTTCAGTAATTGTGCTTGTTGCATCTGATAACCGACTTCCTACACTTGAGCCGTTAATACCTGCACTGCATAATGCACTGAAAACTATCCAATCTCATGAGATAATCAACATTGAATCCTAACAAAATAGAATGCAGCTGACTTCCTTCGTCGGCAGCTGATTTTGGCGTTAACCGCCAGAAGTTTGAGAGTTGGCAATGCGGTGCAAGGTAGAGAAGTCGGTGGCTTGCAGAAGAGATCGTTTGCGACGGTTATGCCTTCGGATGCGGAAAATAGTTATAATCATTATCCTGAGTTCCTTGACCACTAATTATATAACATTGCCATGACTACAAAAGAGCTTATTAAAGCAGAGATTGACAATGTTGATGACAGATATTTGGATGAACTTTACAGTATCATAAAGAACTTTGTTGGAGCTAAGAGCGTTTCCCAAGAAGGCAGTTTCATGTCAAGATTGAAATGCATCAAAATCAATGCTCCACTTATACGGATTGCCCAAGAAATCATGAAGCCTATTTTTGTTGACACTTCGGCCTTGATTGCTATCGGATATGGGAATTTCCGAAATATTTACTACTGATCATCACTTTAGAACAGGCAGGATTTGAAATTTTGTTAAAAAGATGATCCAGAGCTACAGTCACAATTCAAAAGCTGGGGTTATATCGCCTAACAGGGTCGGGCGACCAGAGAGAAAATGACAGACAAGATCACCATCGAGATCGACGGGCGCGCTTGCGAGGCGACCCCCGGCGAGATGATCATCACGGTCGCCGACCGTGAAGGTATCCATATCCCGCGTTTTTGCTACCACAAGAAGCTGTCCGTTGCTTCCAATTGCCGCATGTGTCTGGTGGAGGTAGAGCAGGGTGGGCGACCCTTCCCCAAGCCGGCCCATGCCTGTGGCACGCCTGTCGCCGAGGGTATGCGGGTACTGACCCGATCACCCCTGGCCATAGATGCCCAGCGGGGCACCATGGAGTTCCTGCTCATCAATCACCCGCTGGACTGCCCGATCTGCGATCAGGGCGGCGAGTGCGAACTGCAGGACGTAGCCATAGGCTATGGCGGGGATGTATCCCGGTACAGCGAGCGCAAGCGGGTGGTCGCGGACGAGGATTTGGGTCCTCTGATCGCGACCGATATGACCCGCTGTATCCACTGTACCCGCTGCGTGCGTTTCGGGGCGGAGATCGCCGGTGTCCGCGAGCTGGGCGCCACCGGTCGCGGCGAGGATATGCGCATCGGCACCTATGTGGCGCACACGGTCTCCCACGAGCTCTCGGGGAATGTCATCGACCTCTGTCCGGTGGGGGCCCTCACCTCCAAACCCTTCCGCTTCAATGCCCGCTCCTGGGAGCTGACCCAGGCCGAGGGTATTGCCCCCCACGATGCGGTGGGGTCGAACATCCATTTCCACATCCGCGACAACCGGGTCATGCGGGTGCATCCCAAGGACAATGAGGCGGTGAACGAGACCTGGATCTCGGACCGGGACCGCTTCAGCTACCAGTGCCTCGATGCCGACGACCGCCTGCTCCACCCCATGGTCAAAAGGCCCATGGTCAAAGGAGATGCGCAGTGGCGGACCGCCGATTGGCAGGAGGCCTTGGGCATGGTCGCCGAAGGGCTCAAATCCGCCGGTGACAACGAGTTGGGCGCTTTGGTTGCACCGACCGCTACGCTCGAAGAGATGTACCTGCTCCAGAAGATCATCCGTGGCCTGGGTGGCAACCACATCGATACCCGCCTGCGGCAGCAGGATTTTCGCGGCGATGCCGCCGATGCCCCGCTGCCCTGGCTCGGGGTGCCCATCGCAGAGCTGGAGCAACAGCAGGGTCTGCTGCTGATCGGGACGGACATCCGTCAGGAACAGCCCTTGTTGGCCCATCGCATCCGCAAGGCGGCCATGGCCGGGGCCCAGGTGGCCTTGGTCAATCCACTCGTGCTCTCCTTGACCTTCCCAAGCCGGCAGCACGTCAGCCATCCGGCGGGGATGCTCGAAGACCTGGGGGCCATCGCCAAGGCCCTGGGTGGGCGTAGCTCCGGTCCGGTCGAGACTCTGATCGCCACCGCCCAGCCGGATGAGTCCCACCAGGAAACCGCGCGGTGGTTGCAGGAGGCAGGACAGCAGGGTAGGGGGCTGATCCTACTCGGCGCACTTGCCGTGGCACACCCGGACTACTGCCTACTCACACACCTGGCCCAAGTGATTGCGGAAGCGGCCGAAGCAAAGGTCGGCTATTTGCCGACGGCCGCCAACAGTGTGGGGGCCTATCTGGCTGGTGCCTTGCCGCACCGACTGCCGGGTGCGCGTATGAGTCAAACCGTCGGCATGTCCGCGGCGGAGATGTGGGAAAATCCCCGCAAGGCTTATCTGTTGTGGGGTATCGAACCCGCTTATGACCTCGGTAATCCGACCCAGGCGCTAAAAGCCCTTGACCAGGCGGGGCTGGTGGTGGCCTGCACGACCCATCGTAGCCCTTCCCTGGAGCAGACCGCCCACATCATGTTGCCTATCGCGGCCTTCGCCGAAACCTCGGGCACCTTCGTCAATGCGGGCGCAACCTGGCAATCCTTCCGCGGGGCGGTGGCCCCGCCCGGTGAGGTACGGCCCGGCTGGAAGCTGTTACGGGTCCTCGGCAATCTGCTCGATCTCCCCGGCTTCGACCAGGTCAGCTCGACGGATGTCCTCACGGAGCTGCAAGGGATCTGCAATGGCGTAAAGCTAAGTAGCCAGCCGGACAACCGGTCCCAAGACACCTTCGAGGTAGCGTCGCGAGTTGCCGATGGAGGGCTCGCTCGGATCGGCAATCTGCCCATCTATGCCGTGGATGCCTTGGTGCGCCGCGCCCCGGCCCTCCAGCACACGCCGGCTGCCGTTCAGCTCGGCGCATTTCTGCGCAGCACCGAGGCGTCGGCAATGGGACTGGCCGCGGGTGACTTGGTGGAGATACGCCAGAATGGTTCATCCGCACGGATGCCGGTGGGTCTGGACGACGCGGTTCCCGCGGGTTGTGTGCGCATCCCGGCCGGGGTTGCCGGCAGCGAGGATCTGGGGGACCAGATCGGTCCCATATCCGTGACCAAGGTTTGAGGCGATTACATTTGCCGAACGAGTGGGGAAACAAATGTCTGTGCTTAAATTCCTTGGTTTTATGATAGTTTTTTTCAGCACCTTTACCTTTGCCCAAGACAAGGTAGAAATAAAAGCCGTGCTTGGCGAACAGCTGGATTTTAATAGATTAAATGATTTCTTTTCCGGGAAATCGAATCGTCGTAGTGAGAAAAAGCTTATTGTTTATTTCTTTGATACCTCCTCCTGTAGCCTGAATGACAAAGGCCTGATTTTAAGAGCACGTATTCGGCAAGGGGATTCATTTTTGGAAGGGAAAATGGAAAGTACCGTAAAAATAAGAACAGATAATCTTCAGGATATCCCTGGTTTTGAGTGTGAAAAAGATCTCTTACCAAACAAACGAGAGCTATTTTCTTGTAGCTTGAAGACGAAGGTTCCCTTTTCTGAAGGTTTGAGACCGACCGGATCCTTTGCATTTTGGTCCGATCAACAATTAGGAAAAGTCGAGAAAATGATGGATCAGTCACTTAGCCAATTGTCTTTGCAATCATATGGCCCGATAAAAGCAACCAAATATAAATATAAAGGGATTGAGAAAATTGACATCAAATCACTCACCCTTGAAATATGGGAAGTGAATGGTGATCAACTTTATGAGCTTTCTACAAAAGTGCCGGAAAGTAAGAGCGATCGGGCACAAGAAGAAATGAATGATCTCCTGAAGAAAATGGACATCAAAAGCAGCGCTTTGACCAAGACACGCTGGGCATTGTCAAAGTTAGGTGCTTGTTATCAGCCGGATCCGGATTAACTGGATGTCCAGCGAAATCATCCGCTATCCTACTTTCCACCCATCGCCTCTGGATAGAGAACCATGATAGCGCTCTGGGATTCACTGCCGGTAGTCATACAGATCTTGCTCAAGATCGTCGTCCTCCTGGGACCGCTCATGGGCCTGGTGGCCTACTATACCCTGGCCGAACGCAAGGTCATCGGCTACATGCAGATTCGGATCGGCCCCAACCGGGTCGGACCGCGCGGCATCCTGCAGCCCATCGCCGATGCGGTCAAGCTCATGTTCAAGGAGATCGTGCTGCCCACCGAGGCGAACAAAATCCTGTTCCTGATCGCCCCCATGCTGACCCTGGGCCCGGCCTTGGCCGCCTGGGCGGTGTTCCCCTTCGACGAAGGACTGGTACTGGCAGATATCAATGCCGGCCTCCTCTACATCATCGCCCTGACCTCGCTGGGCGTCTACGGCGTGATCATCTCGGGCTGGGCCTCCAACTCCAAGTACGGATTCCTGGGGGCCATGCGTTCGGCGGCCCAGATGGTCGCCTATGAAATCGCCATGGGCTTTGCCCTGGTAGGGGTCCTGGTGGCGGCCGGCAGCCTCAATCTCGGGGACATCGTGCGCGCCCAGGAGGGTAGTCTGCTGACTTGGTTCTGGCTGCCCCTGCTGCCCCTGTTCGGTATCTACTTCATTTCCGGCGTGGCGGAGACCAACCGCGCCCCCTTCGACGTGGCGGAGGGCGAATCGGAGATCGTGGCCGGCTTCCACGTCGAGTACTCGGGGATGACCTTCGCCGTCTTCTTCCTCGGCGAATACGCCAACATGATCCTGATCTCAGCACTGTCGGCCCTGATGTTCCTCGGTGGCTGGCTCTCGCCCCTACCGGCGACCTGGGTGGACGGGATTTTTCTGCTCGACGACGGCTTTCACTGGCTGGTGCTCAAGACCTTCTTCTTCATGTTCCTATTCCTCTGGTTCCGGGCCACTTTTCCCCGCTACCGCTACGATCAGATCATGCGCCTGGGCTGGAAGGTCTTCATCCCCATCACCATCGTGTGGATCCTGGTGATCGGGCTTGCGGTGATCTATAAGCTGCCTCCGTGGTGGGCGGTATAATAGTTAGACCAATAATGACCCATTAGGAAGAAGAGGGTAATGAGATCTCTCTTGTACACGATCTGCTTGATCTTCTTCTGCGGTCTTGCAACACACGTCTATGGAAGCGACATACGGGCAAACGCCGTGGTTGATTTGGGGTTAACACCAAAATCCTCTATTATTAAGGTGTCTTTTGGGAGATCTACCTCTATTGATGATGTGCTTGTTGTGACGTCTCTAAATCTTGCTCAAAAAGATGCACCAAGGCAGATTGACGACTTAAAGGTGAATCCAACAAGCGACTACGTATCTCACCTAACAGGTTGGTTCGTAGTTCAACAGCAGAGTCAAGAATTGTGGGTTGGGCTCACACTTCAAAAAGGCGAAAACCATGGCGAATTAGTATTAAGTATCCCAAGAATGCTCCATCTAATCGGTGATTATCCGGAAATTTACGAACTCACTTATTCTGATTCGTCCGTAACTTTGCTAGAGATCGCTTCAACCGCCGAAAAGGTAGAGTATGCAAAAATTGACTCAATAAAAGTGGAATCTCCTCGGTGGGGGGAAGTTGACACAAAAAGCACTAATGGGTGGAAAAAGATTCAGGGTGGTTTCTACACGCCAGATATGAGTGCTTCTAGTGTGAGAGTTCTGACTATCAGAAGAAATCTAACTGAGTTGGCAAAATGGTTACGAGATAGCCTCAGTTCTTTTACTGGAGGACTCGCAATCGCAATGTTGATTTCAATGGTTTTCATCGGAATGAAAGGTGACGTGAACAATAAACATCGACTCATGTCTGGTGGAATTGTTGGGGTAGTTTCCATAATACTGATAGTCATGAGCGGCGGTTTGCCGCCAAACTTCCATATGATGTTGTATGAGGGAGCCAATCTAGTTGGCTTTTTAGTACCATTCGTCGGTTTAGCATTACTGCCTAAAAAAATCATTTTGGCAGTCAGAAAATTCTTTGCCGAAATCCGAAATGCCTAAAGGAGAACTGGAAATGAGTAATGAATTGCTCTTTTTCATTATCACCCTGGTTGACTTAGCTTTCGTGCTTCTTGCGTGGAAGCTTGGGAAGGAATGGGTGTATATTACGATTATTACCAACATTATTTTGGTATCGACTTTTGCCGCAAAACTGATCCCAATATTTGGGTTCGTAACTAACGTGTCGAATACGTTCTACGCAGCGATATTTATCGCTACAGATATTCTTACTGAGCATCATGGGAAGAAAGTAGGGTATCGCTCTATATGGATGGGCTTTATCGGGCTTGTGCTTTTCGTATTGCTTGGACAGTTTGTATTGCAGTTCGAGTACATCCAGGATAGCGAGAAAGTATCAATTGCGATGGAAACGTTATTTAGCGCTGTTCCTCGGATTGCTGCTGCATCATTTATTGCCTATGCGATAGCCCAATCGCTAGACGTGTGGCTATTTCACTTTATTCGTGAACGTACCAGGGGAAAACACCTTTGGTTTAGAAATAATGGGAGCACGTTAGTATCCCAGTTTATAGACAGCGCCGTATTTTTCTCTTTAGCTTTTGCGGGAAGTGTTCCATTTGATGTCCTTGTAAATATCATACTTACAGGATACGTTGTTAAATTGATGGTAGCTCTCCTGGACACGCCCTTTATTTACCTTAGTTATAAGGTTAAAGGAATGGCAATGCCTGATATTGGTGGAAACCTAGGAGTTCAATCTTAAGAAGAATGAAGTCTTCTCTGGCTCCCACGCTCCAGCGTGGGAGCAAATCCAGACGCTCCAGCGTCATGAAAGCCTTGGCCGCTGAGCGGCTACAATTGCGTTCCCACGCTGGAGCGTGGGGAACGAGCCAAACGCCTAACTGAGATTGTGAAGGTAAAAATGACTGCGCAAGCACGAATTCAGTATATATCGGATAAAGAAGGGCAACCTGTAAGCGTCATCGTGCCTATTCATCTTTGGCGCGAAATTACCTCAGAAAGAGAAACGGCTTATTTGCTGAAAAGTGAGACAATGAAGAAGCGACTTTTGGAAGTAAAAAATCGAACTGGAGACATTTCTCTTGACAACGCCCGCGCGCAGCTTGGGATTTGACCCGGTAGGTTTCGAAGATTTAGCATGGTGGGTACAAAACGACAGAAAGAAAGCCTTACGTCTCATCCGACTTATTCAAGAAACTCAGGATAACCCATTTGAAAGGTATTGGTAAACCTGAGCCACTCAAACATGAATTAACGGGTTGCTGGTCGAAGTGTATTGACCAAGAACACCGACTTGTTTACTAGGTTCAAGAAGACAAAAATTAGAATTTTGGCGTGCCGTTACCACTATTGAAACGAAAAGATTTTGAAAACAGGTGCGAAAAAAGCATAGTAAACGTAATACAGGGAAGGCCGAGCTTTTAGATTTTGAAAAGCTGTATGTCGAGGGTCGAGATTATGTCATACACTGATTTTGACTTAAAAAAAGTTAAATAAGCACAAAGTTAGTCTGTTTTCCGGAATCGAGTTCGATGTCGATAAGGAAAAGGGATTAAATGGTGTCTGTGATTTTATTATTAGTGCCTCCCAAGAGCAATTGATCTTGAGCAGTCCTGTCATTACTGTGGTTGAGGCTAAGAATGAAAATATTGTCGGAGGTCTGGGTCAATGTATCGCGGAAATGGTAGCAGCAAGTATTTTTAATAAAGCTGAAGGTAATCGGGTTATGCGACTATATGGTGTAGTTACTACCGGAACCGCATGGAAATTCATGAAAATGGGGGGGCTTGATGTAGTGATTGATCTTGATGAATATTCAATTGAAAATTCAGGTAAAATTGTCGGCATATTATTGGAGGTGTTAACTCAAAATGCCTGATGTTATGCTCCAGCCGTCCGCACGCAAGGTTTTTGGTATTTCGAGGCTCTGTCGGGGCGGGCGGCGGCTAAACTTCGGCGTAAGGAGAAATGAGAAGGTGAAATTGAAACCGCTCTCTTTGCTGACAATGATTTTGATGCTGATTTATTCATCGTCCTGGTGTCAGGAACCGACTTATAAACAGGGTGTCAATATTTTTATAGAAACCGGTGTGACCCAACCGGATCGGACACCGACCTGGTATGCCCCCATGGTTGCCATGCCGTATGCCCCCGTATTTGAGATTCTTGCGACCAAAGGTACCTCAGGGCGGTATTATCAGCGTACTTATGCGGTGACAATAAAAGACATGATCAAATGGCACGGTCATGACTGTGAAGGGATAACACATGTGGCCAACAGCTGTAAAATCGCTTTCGCTATCCTTTTTCCTGACGGAATCATAGATAGAAGTGTGCTCAGAGGAATTTCGGGGACAGGTCCCTGCTGGTCGGACGGAGTCGCTTTCCTGACCGGGGCACGTCTTCAATACGGCACTCTCGGATTCTTTAAGAACAAAGATTATAATCATGCGGTTATCCTGTATCGTGAGGATACCAACGTCGCTGTTCTGGCAACATGGAAAAAAGGAATCAACAACATCCCTGACGAACCGGTTGTTCTTCCGGGTGAAATTATCTGGAAGCCCAAAGTTGATATGCGGAAAGTCATGGAACTGAAAAGGATCGTCAAAAATCCAAAAGGACAACCCGATCCCTATAAGGTGGATCTTCTGCGTTATTATCAGTGGCAGCATGCCAACGATATCCTGAGTCGTCCGCTAAGTGAAAGTTATCAAGCTGAAATCGTAGAAAACTTTAAATGGGAAGATTGGGTTGACACAACAAAAATCGTACCAAATCCTCACAAGCGCGGAGATATCCGCTTAAAAAATTATCCTTACCGTGAAAGACCTATTTCAGTACCTGTTTCAGAAGGAGAATAAGTCGCTTACAGTCCGATTGCAGGGTTTTATAATCGGACAAGCTCCAGTACCTGGAGTGATGAGCGGAGATAGGGGATGACCAGGTTTACTGTCTTGATCTTGGAGTACACTTGATCAACGGTCAATCTCCGACAAGCAGACTACTGACCATGCTGAAGATTAGCCGTGAGCAATTCGATGCGCTGGAGCGGAATGCCCGCAAGAGGTTTCATAAGGATATTTATGATCGTTTATGGGGCCTTCATTGCCGGCCGATTCAAACTATGCCGGAAACCCAGGTACTGGAACACATGGCCATCTGGCATGAACGAGGACTTTCTTTTGGCATCGAAAGTGAGCGTACTATGGGCCGTTATCTCGGGTTACATCTGACGGTCTTGCCGGATTTCGACCGGCAAGACGCGGTATATCGTTTCCTATCCCGCTCGGATTTGTCGGGAGATCAGAAGATGACAGCCTTATATACCCGCTTACGAAGGCGTGAAGGGATACACTGATGGCGGTAGTTGCCGCTCCTTTGTTGTGGCCGATTGCCGTTGAGGCAGCCAAAGCCACTGTAGCTATCGTAGGCGCCGCGGTTGCGGTTATTGCAGTGGATGAAGCCGTCGAGGCAGTCGATGAAGTCCTGTGATAAACGTGAACAAGAGAAACCTGGGGCCTCGGGTAGAACCGCCGATGAAACATGTGTCCAGGGTTGCGGCCAGAAAAAGTGTCCCCCCTGCGTTCCGCCTGCCGGAACCAAATGGATTGAACGTATCGACCGTGTACCACCGAGTCGCCCTCATGCTGGTTGCCCCGGCGATCATGTCCACGTGATTCAACAAAACCAGGAACCCTATCCAAGGTGCAATTGCTATTGGAACAAAGCGAAACCACCCGTTGAGTGCATGGAACCTGGAAAACCACTTCCTTATCCCATGAAAAAGCTATGAAGACTCCGAATAGACTCATCGGCTTCGATATAAGAAAGCCGGGTGCCAAGCCTGTCGGATGGGGACGTCTCGACCTTGCCGCCAAGCCGTTCAGACCACATGGACCGGGTGCCGCACCTTGGCTTACCTTCGACAAATATATTAATCCGTCGGTTTTTGGGTATGAGGGTCAAATCGAGTCCACACAATACTCGGTGGGTGATCGCATTATAATATCCGATGGTATTAATTACGGCTTTGATTCATTTCTGCTATGGGATGATGCGAGGGATATGATGATCTATTACCCTTACGATGAGAGTGCCGGTGATGCGGCCTATGCCTATGCCTGGGTCGATCTCACTGAACAGGGTGTCCAGCCACTTACTGATGATGATACTTTCCGAGTACTTACTACCCGCACGATCCACCCCGCCTTCCCATCCAGAGACTGGCCTCTGGTGGGATACGATCTCGTATGTTCCTATTTCATCAGCGCGATGGCTGGTTACGACCACTCGATGAGCTCCCCGGAATTCATCCAATATGTGAGACCCCATATCAACCCATTTGGTCTGGTCTCGGCCCAGGCTACCCCGGAAGCGCTTGCCGCGCTTGTCAGGGCGGCAGATAGTGAAATAAAGGAAGATCCTTTCTTTGTCATCGGGCTCTTTTTGCTCTGGGACAACTCCGGTCGGGTGGCTCAATGCCTGGACTCGTAACTATAACGAAATTCAGTAGACTCAACGAGCTAGACTGAATGTGAGAATGTAGGTAGCCGCGGAGATAGGAAATGTCCAAATCGTTTCAGGTATTCACAGATAAGCGGATAGAACCGGAAGAGTTCGCTGAACTGATGGACTCCGTAGGATGGGGATCGATCGAAGAATATGATTCACATGAAATCAGGGACTCGATTGAATCATATACCTTTATTGCCCACATTCGAGACGAGATGGGCTTGTTGGTTGGCTATGTTAGCACCTTCAGTGATAGGGCCTTCTCGACCTTCATAGGCGAATTGGTTGTAAGACCCGAGTTTCAAGGTAGAGGGCTCGGGAAGGAGCTGCTTAGGGCCGTTGAAAGTAGGTTCGAAGGTGTTCCTGTTTATGCAAACCCTTTTGAATCGGCAAAAGACTTTTTTATTCGTCAAGAGTATTCTGAACCAAAGCGACCGATGGTGGTCGTTTCCAAACGCAATCAAACATAGAAATGCTGCAAGCCACGCGCGATTATCTGAAAAGCCTCCTGCTGGTGGAGCTGTTCCGGGGCTTAAGTGTCACCGGACGCTATATGTTCGGCCGCAAGTTCACGGTCCAGTACCCGGAGGAGAAGGCGCCTGTTTCACCCCGTTTCCGAGGTCTGCACGCCCTGCGGCGCTATCCGAACGGAGAGGAGCGATGCATTGCCTGTAAGCTGTGCGAGGCGACCTGTCCGGCCTTGGCCATCACCATCGAGGCCGAACCCCGCGCGGACGGCTCCAGGCGCACGACCCGCTACGACATCGATCTGTTCAAATGCATCTTCTGTGGCTTCTGTGAGGAATCGTGCCCGGTGGATTCTATCGTGGAGACCCAGATCGCTGAGTACCACTTCGAGGAACGCGGCGAGCATATCATGACCAAAGAAAAGCTCCTTGCAATCGGTGACAAATACGAGGCCGAGATCGCCGCCGACCGCGCCGCGGATGCACCGTATCGATAAGAATTCGAACCGCAAAGGCACAAAGGAGCGAAGGTTTTTTTAGCCGCAAATGAACGCAAATGGCCATAAATCAACGTCAATGGACCAAGAATTGTCGATGATGGCGAGCTGATCTCGGCTGTTCGTTTCACTTGCGGCAAAAAAGCAAAACCGCCGAGGTCCGGATTGGGTATAGGAAAGATGATCTAATCGTTCCAATCGATCCGCAGGTGACGCAGATTAAAAACAAAACAATCTGTGAGAATCTACGTAATCTGTGGACAGAAAAGATAATGTAATCTATTTGAGGTCAATTCGCGTTGATTCGCGTTGATTCGCGTTGATTCGCGTTCATTTGCGGCAGAAAATAATTCCCATGGGGATGCGCGCCTCGCGTAGAGGCACAATTTGGCTGGGGGCTGAGAAACAAGCAAATGGGATTTCGTGAATTGATGAAAGTGAAGATTCAACTTGGCAAACTTTTGCGCGCTTCGCGCCTTTGCGGTTAAAAAAACTTACCCGGATCCGATCATGGGCTTCGAAAAGATTCTTTTCTACATCTTCGGCGGTATCGCGGTGATCGCGGCCGCCATGGTAGTCACCCGCCGCAATCCGGTGCATGCGGTGCTCTACCTGGTGTTGACCTTCGTGACGAGCGCGATGCTGTGGATGCTCCTGGAGGCGGAGTTTCTCGCCATCGTGCTGGTGCTGGTCTATGTGGGCGCCGTCATGGTCCTGTTCCTGTTCGTGGTCATGATGCTGGATATCGACGTGGCGGCCATGCGCGCGCAGTTCGTCCGCTATCTGCCGCTCGGGCTCCTGATCGCCGTCATCATGCTGGTAGAGATCTTCCTGGTCCTGGGTCCGGATACCTTCGGCTTGGAGCAATTCGCCAAGCCGGAAGCCCAGCCGGCGGATTACAGCAATACCTCCGAGCTGGGGATGGTCCTGTACACCGTCTATATGTACCCGTTCGAGATCGCGGCGGTGATCCTGTTGGTCGCCATCGTCGCCGCCATCCGGTTGACCCTACGCCGGCGCCCCGATACCAAGTACCAGGATCCGTCGCAACAGGTGCGGGTCAGAAAAGGACCGGATCGGGTCCGAGTCGTCAAAGTAGCGGCGGAGCCGAGGGTGGTGCCCGCGAAGGCCCAGGCAACACCCGCACCGAGCGAGGCGGAGGTACCATGATTTCCCTGACCGAATACCTGCTGCTGGGAGGAATCCTGTTCTCCATCGGTGTCGCCGGGATCTTTCTCAACCGGAAGAATGTCATCGTCCTGCTCATGTGCATCGAGCTCATGCTGCTGGCGGTGAATATGAATTTCATCGCCTTCTCCCACTTCCTGGGGGACACCACGGGGCAGATCTTCGTGTTCTTCATCCTCACGGTAGCGGCGGCGGAGGCGGCCATCGGTCTGGCGATCCTTGTGGTCCTGTTCCGTGCTCGTCAAACGATCAACGTAGACGATTTGGACACGCTGAAGGGTTGAGCAATTCTTCGCGGTTTGTGTTTTTGTCCAATTAGAAACGTTACGACGAGCGTTCAGAATTAGGTGATAGAGGAAACCGTGGCAATCAAGAATATCTCGGAAACGCTGAAACGGGAGTTGCCCGCGCTGTTGCGGGACGATCCGGATCTGCGTCGTTACGTCCTGGAGCTAACGCGCGGAGAGTATGCGGATCGGCAGCAGACGGAAGACCGCTTTGACCGTATTCTGGAGGAATTGCGTCAGGACCGCGAGGCCCAAGAACGCAAATGGGCGAAGCAAGACCGCAAGTGGGAGGAGCAAGACCGCAAGTGGGAGGAGCAAGACCGCAGGTGGGAGAAGCAAGACCGCAAGTGGAAGCAAGCGCAGGAGGAGAATAGGCGTGAATGGGAAGAGCAAAATCGCAAGTGGTGGGAAGCGCAGGCGGAGAATAAGCGCAGATGGGAAGAACAAGATCGCAAGTGGGAGGAAAGCCGAGCCGAGTTCCAGCAGGTACATCAGGAAATCATGGCCCTGGCCGAAAGGCATGATCGCCACATCGGTGCTTTAGGTGCGCGCTGGGGCCTGCAATCGGAGGCGACGTTCCGCAATGCCCTGGCTGGAATCCTGGAAAAGAACTTCGATATACAGGTGCTCAATGTCAACGAGTACGACGATCAGGGAGAGGTCTTTGGTCGGCCGGACCAAGTGGAGCTGGATGTAATCATCAAGAATGGCCTGTTGCTCATTTGCGAGCTGAAATCCTCCATCGACAAAGGCGGTATGTATCTCTTCGAGCGCAAGGCACGTTTCTACGAGCGGCGCCACAATCGCAAGGCCGACCGCCTGATCGTGATCTCGCCGATGATCGACGAGAAGGCCAAGCAGCTTGCCGAGAAGCTCGGTATCGAGATCTACTCGGATTCTTTGGAGGTCAAAGACATCTGACGACTTGGGGTAGTAGAGGGTGGACACAATGTGCCGGAGAAGACAATTAACAAAATACCGTTAACAGTCGCATGCACTCGGACAGCAAAAAAGCGCCGTTCATTCTTTACTCTGCTTTTTGCGGCTGGTGATGTGGGGCGTTAGCTATCTAAAACTCTAGATAGGGGGAATAACCATGTTTAAAGTGACTCTAAATGGCATAAACCGCTTAGATATTGAGTTGAGTGGGAAATTGAATTCCGATGAAATGAAGACCGCTTTGGATGAACTGGTTAGCAAGTCGGAAAATATAGAAAACGGCAAGATGCTGTATGATATTGTCGAGTTTTATCTTCCATCATTCGGTGCAATTGGAATCGAGTTTTCTCGTCTCCCCTCGATGTTCAAACTGATGAGAAAATTTGACCGTGCAGCTGTCTTGACTGACAAGACATGGATAAAGAAGGTAAGTGAATTTGAAGGATTTTTATTCCCGGGTCTGGAAATCAAGGCCTTTAACAGAGACCAGAAGGAAGAAGCGGAAGCTTGGCTGGAGAGTTAGAAAACCGATTTAGATCCGCTGTCCGTTACGGTCGAGTTACTACATCGGCTGACCCAAGGCATTAGCCGGCAGGTGGGTTTGGTCGTTAGGAGCCCATCGCAACAACAAGATCGCAAATGAAGTGTTACATTATCGTTGGACCGAATGGTGCAGGAAAAACGACATTTTTTGCTAACGGGGTCTATCAAAAGAGCGAGTGAAGGTTCATTTTTCTGCACTACGAATGAGTATGACTGAGGAGCTCGATGCGGGAAAACTGCACGCCGGGATTTGTGCAGGGGATACCGGGTAACCGGCGTCCCTAGTGCGGTGACTTTGAGAACAAGGGGTAATTCAGTGGATAAATCAACGATTGATTTTTTTGATGTAGTTAGTATTGATCTGGAAAGAATGGGCGGGGAACCTTGCTTCAAAAACACCCGTGTCCCGATTAAAGTGTTGTTCGACCATATTGATAAATTAGACGAGTTTTTTGACGGGTTCCCGTCTGTCACTCATGAGCAGGTTAACAAGGTTTTGTCTTTAGCCGGACAAACATTTTTATCTTTATGTTATGAATACAATAAAGACAAAAAAACTGTTGCTTGATGAATGCGTTAATTGGCGGTTTTTAAATGAATTGCCTGAATATACGGTTAAAACTGTGCGTCAAATGGGATGGAGCGGTCTGAAAAACGGCGAACTTTTAGATAAAGCGCAGCATAAATTTGATGTGTTAATCACAACGGACAAAAACATCAAATATCAACAGAATTTATCGGAATATGATATTTCCGTTATTGTTTTGGATGTCCGCATAAACGATTTGGAACACATACAATCACTGGTTCCATGGTTAAAAGAAAGCTTGCTGTTGATTGGTGTATATGATATTAAAATTATTAAAGAGACAAAGATAAACAAACTCGTCTCCCCGCAATGTTCAAACTCATGAAAAAATTCGACCGTGCGGCTGTTTTGACTGACAAGACATGGTTGAAGAAAGTCAGTGAGTTTGAGGGGTTTTTATTCCCAGGCATGGAAATCAAGGCTTTTAACAGAGACCAAAAGGAAGAAGCGGAATCCTGGCTGGAAAGTTAGAAGGCTATTCGTGCCTTTGTCCAATAGTACAGGATTAACAGGATTTTCAGGATTAACAGGATTTTTTCATTGTCGGTAATAGTGCTTACCGGGAAAAGCGGAATTTGGGTACTTTTGTGGGACTTGTTGGACGGGAACTGACAGAGGAGATCATTGGAGCGGCCTATGCGGTGCATAATGAGCTTGGCTCTGGTTTTTTGGAGAAGGTCTATGAGAATGCCATGGCTGTCGAGCTTAGATCGCGAAAGATTGCATTTCGTACACAGGCACCATTGAAGGTGAAGTACCGTGGGGAACCGGTTGGGGAATACTTTGCGGATATGATCATTGAGAACTCCGTCATCTGTGAATTCAAGGCTCTTGAGACAGTGCCGAGGGAGGCGGAGATTCAGTTGGTCAACTACTTGGTCGCAACTGGAATCGACATCGGACTACTGATTAATTTTGGAAAAAGTGTGAGCGTGCGGCGAAAGTTCAGAACACACAAAAAATAATCCTGTTAATCCTGAAAATCTTGTTAATCCTGTCCTATTAGAACATTGCGACGAGCGTTCAGACGAAACCGCAATCGGACAAAGGCCGAGAAATAAATGGCTAACCTTTATCTGACAATTGTAATCGCACCCCTGGTAGGGGCCATTGTCGCCGGTTTCTTCGGGGGCCGGATCGGTCGTACCGGGGCGCACTGGGTCACTATTCTCGGGGTCGGCATCTCCACCCTCTTGTCCTTCTATGTGGTGAAGCGATTCGTCTTCGACGGCCAGGAGGTGTTCAACGAGCCCGTCTATACCTGGATGGTTGCGGACGGCATCGACTTCCAGATCGGTTTTCTGGTGGACAAGCTCACGGCCCTCATGATGGCCGTGGTGTCCTTCGTTTCCCTGATGGTGCATATCTACACTATTGGCTACATGGCCGATGACGAGCACAACTGGCCGAAGGAGTCCTTGGCCGGCCGTAACAACTATCAGCGCTTCTTCAGCTATATCTCGCTGTTCACCTTCTCCATGCTGATGTTGGTGATGTCCAATAACTTCCTCCAGCTCTTCTTCGGCTGGGAGGCAGTGGGCCTGGTCTCCTATTTGCTGATCGGTTTCTGGTCGGTGCGCGAGTCTGCCATCTTCGCCAATCTCAAGGCCTTTTTGGTCAACCGGGTCGGGGATTTCGGCTTTATCTTAGGCATCGCCGCGGTAGCCATGTACTTCCAGTCTTTGGATTACCTGACCGTATTCGGTAAGGCGCCGGAGTTGGCGGACACCAAGATCCAGATCTTCGGCGATAGCTCCTGGGGCCTGATGACCACCATCTGCGTGCTGCTCTTCATCGGCGCCATGGGTAAGTCCGCTCAGGTCCCCCTGCACGTGTGGCTGCCCGACTCCATGGAGGGTCCGACCCCGATTTCAGCCCTGATCCACGCCGCGACCATGGTCACGGCCGGTATCTTCATGGTGGCGCGCATGTCACCCCTCTACGAGCTCTCGGAGACGGCGCTCTCCTTCGTCATGGTGATCGGGGCGACTACGGCCTTCTTCATGGGCCTGATCGGCCTGGCGCAGAACGACATCAAGCGCGTGGTCGCCTATTCGACCCTGTCCCAGCTTGGCTACATGACCGCGGCCCTGGGGGCCTCCGCCTATGCTGCCGGCATCTTCCATCTGATGACCCACGCCTTCTTCAAGGCCCTGCTGTTCCTGGCGGCGGGCTCGGTCATCATCGCCATGCACCACGATCAGGACATCCGCAACATGGGCGGTATCCGCAAGTACATGCCCTACACCTGGATCACCTTCCTGATCGGCACCCTGGCGCTCATCGGTTTTCCCGGCTTTTCGGGCTTCTTTTCCAAGGATGCTATCATCGAGGCGGTGCATGCCTCCCAGGTGGCGGGCTCGGGTTACGCCTGGGTGCTCCTGACCATCGGCGTCTTCATCACCGCCCTCTACAGCTTCCGGCTGTATTTCATCGTCTTCCACGGCAAAGAGCGCATGGACGAGCATACCCGCCACCACCTGCACGAGACACCGGCGGTGGTCTGGGTCCCCTTGGTACTGCTGGCGATCCCTTCGGTGCTCATCGGCTGGATCACCATCGAGCCTGTCCTGTTCGGAGACTGGTTCCAGGGCGCCATCCGGGTGGCACCGGAGCACGATGTCCTCGCCCATCTGGGTGAGCACTACCACGGACAGTGGGCCTTTGTGCTGCACGGTCTCACGGGGGCGCCCTTCTGGTTGGCCCTGACCGGCTTCGGGGTGGCGGCCATGGTGTTCTGGTACTGGTTCGCCAAGGACCCGCGGATCGAGGAGAAGCTGCGGGGCAAGGTCGCCTGGTTCTACCGGGTGCTGGATCGCAAATACGGCTTCGACGAGTTCTATCAGGCGTTCTTCGCCGCCGGCAGCCGGGGTATCGGCAGGGCCTTCTGGTCCGGTGGTGACCGTGCGGTGATCGACGGCGTGATCGTGGACGGCTCGGCCAGGACCGTCGGCCGTTTCGCCCAGCTCGTGCGTAAGCTCCAGACCGGCCGCCTGTACAACTACGCGATCGCCATGATCTTAGGGCTAGTGGTCCTGCAGGCGATCTTCGTGATCTTCTGATCCTTCAAGGAACAGACCAGCATGCAATCATTCCCCCTTCTTTCGCTGACCATCTGGCTGCCGATCATCGGCGGTATCGCCGTGCTCGGCAGCGGGGACAAGGCACCCGGTGTTTCTAAGTGGCTGGCATTGGGGTTTGCGGTCGTGACCTTCCTGGTCAGCCTGGGGCTCTGGACCGGCTTCGATGCGAGCACGGCGGCGATGCAATTCATGGAGCGGAGCCCCTGGATCCAGACCTTCGATGTCTATTACTACTTAGGGATCGACGGCATCTCCATGCCGCTGATCATCCTGACCACCTTCGTTACCATCTTCGTCGTCATCGCCGGCTGGGAGGTGATCCAATATAAGCCGTCCCACTACATGGCCGCCTTCCTGATGATGGAGGGCCTGATGGTGGGGGTCTTCTCGGCCCTGGATGCCATCCTCTTTTATGTCTTCTGGGAGGCGATGTTGATCCCGATGTTCATCGTCATCGGGGTCTGGGGCGGTCCGAATCGGGTCTATGCCACCATCAAGTTCTTTCTCTTCACCTTTTTCGGCTCGGTCTTCATGCTGGTCGCCCTGATCTACATGTATTTTCAAGCGGGGACCTTCGAGATCGTCGCTTCCCAGCTCGATCTTCCAAGCTTTCATGGTCTACGATTGGGCATGACAGAGCAGATCCTGATCTTCATCGCCTTTCTGCTTGCCTTTGCGGTCAAGGTGCCCATGTGGCCCGTCCACACCTGGCTACCGGATGCCCATGTGGAGGCCCCGACCGGCGGCTCCGTCATCCTGGCGGCTATCATGCTCAAGATCGGCGGCTACGGCTTCCTGCGCTTCAGCCTGCCCATCGCCCCGGACGCCAGTGCCGCGCTGGACTGGCTGATCATCGTTATGTCCTTGATCGCGGTCGTCTATATCGGCTTCGTGGCCCTGGTCCAGCAGGACATGAAAAAGCTCATCGCCTACTCCTCCATCGCCCACATGGGCTTCGTGACCCTGGGCTTCTTCATCGTCTTCACCATCCTCGCCAAGGGCACGGCCACCGGCAGCGGGGTACTCGGCATCTCCGGTGGCATGGTGCAGATGGTCTCCCACGGCTTCATCTCCGGGGCGCTCTTCCTGTGCGTGGGCGTACTCTACGACCGGGTCCATTCCCGTGAGATCTCCGCCTACGGGGGGGTGGTGAACACCATGCCCCTGTTCGGGGCCTTCATGGTCTTCTTCGCCATGGCCAATGCGGGCCTGCCCGGGACCTCCGGCTTCGTCGGCGAATTCATGGTCATCCTAGCCAGCTTCCAGGCAGACTTCTGGTATGCCTTCCTGGCCGCCACCACCCTCATCCTGGGGGCCGCTTATACTCTGTGGATGGTCAAGCGCGTCATCTTCGGTCCGGTCGCCAACGACCAGGTAGCGGCCTTGAAGGATGCCAACGGCCGTGAGTTGTTCGTGCTCGGCAGCCTAGCTGCCGCCGTGCTGGTGCTCGGCATTTGGCCCGCACCCCTGGTGGAGGTCATGGATACCACCATCCGGAACCTGGTCCAACAGATTGCGGTATCCAAGCTCCCCACCGTTGCGGGCGATATTGCCGCCGCTTTCTGAGCGGGTGCAGGTAGCCCCTGAAAATCGATGCCACTGACTAATGGTACAGGATTAACAAGATTTTCAGGATTAACAGGATTTTTTATTACGTATGATATCGAATTCATGGGTGAGCTCGTCGGCGGTACGATAATCTTCGGTGACGCCGAATCCGAACCTAATTTTGGGACTTACTGCGTTGGAGTCCGTCGGGATTGTTGTCGATCCTCACAATCAGACTTTGAAGAGAATGCCAGCTACCCGACGAAGGCCCGTAGGATGGGCGTAGGATGCGGTAAGCCGCTAGGGACGGCGGCGAACCGCATCACATAAACTCGTAGGATGCACAAAGCGAAGCGTGCCCATCAGTGAGGGATAACCTCCCGACAGGTAGGTGGTGTGCCCAGCACTAAACACCGAATGTTGGGCACGGGCCAAGCTCCTTCCTCTGTCAGGACAAGCCTGGCCCTTTGCCCAACCTACTTGGCTGCCGCGGAACCGACGGTTGCCGCCGTCTTCTGAGCGGATGTGGAATGAAAATGATTCCTGAATCCGTGAGGTAGATAGTATGAATAAGTTAAAGAATAAGTTAAATAAGTTGAATGAGTTAATGGAAAAATACAATGGGGTACTTCGGTTAGCAGAAGTTGGTGCTGTTATAGCGGGTGTATGTTTTATCGCTTTTCAAACTTGGTATATGAGTCAGAACATCTCAGATATTCAGAAGTGGCTTGAGCTTGAGAAAGGATCTGCAATATATCGTCACACTGACTTGATAAACTCAGTTCTAATAGAGCACCCTAAGCTTGCTGAGGGTTTCGATCTAACCCAGCAAGATGTACTTGCCTACATGATAATTGCAGAATTTGCAAAACTTTTTCATTTGCATGAAAAAGGAATGATAGAAGGTCCTGAGTGGGATGCTCTCAAAGATGTGATGAAGGTGTCAATGAATAGGGAATGGGTAAAAGAGGTTTGGGTCCAACGGAAAGGTGATGGTCGAGGAACAACTGAGGAGTTTGAAAAATTTATAGAGACCCTTGCGTATTCTGATGACTAGTGTAGCGTAGTAGAAATCCTAATGCCATTTCTTAATTTGACTTGTACCGGAACGAACTGCACTGAAGAACCACGGATGGACGCGACTCAACAACTACCGGCTAAAAGCCGGTAGGTTGAAATTAGGGACTGAAAGTCCGGATACGGGGCGGATAGCCCCGTTTAGTTGCCGGGCTCCATGTCCATGACGGTATGCCATGTCTGATCCTCTCAGAGGCTGTCTAAAAACTAACCCATTGATTTTTATGGAACCGTACCCGTAGGGTGGGCTGTGCCCACCAGTCAGGCGTAGTATTTGGTGGGCACAGCCCACCCTACAGGTTAGTTGGTTTTTAGACAGCCTCTCAAATAGAGAGCATTCTACGGCAGCTGGAAAATAAACTCGCAATCCGTGTTTATCCGTGTCCATCCGTGGTTCTAATGTAATACAATTCGCGGGGATTCGCGTGATTCGTGGTTCTCTCTTGTCAGATCCCACCAAGCTGACTCAAGGGTATTGGGGTGGAAAAAACGAGGTAACTGATGGGCACCACGCATGTCACTGTAACCATCAGAAATCCTGCGAATCCCGAGAAACAGGTGGCCTCTGATCTCTACATCGAAGTCCTGGAGTGAGCTGAAATGAAGATATTTTCTTATTCGGAAGCGCGCCGAAACCTCTCGGAAATACTCGTGCTCGCGCAATCGGAAGAGGTTGAAATTCATAAAGGAGATGGGGCCATATTTTGTCTTAAATCGAGAAAAATAAATAACAAATCACCCTTCGATGTTCCGGGAATCAAGACTAGGGCAACCACCCGAGACATATTGAATGCGGTTCGGGATTCCAGAAGTGGTTAGCGAGGCTTCGCCTCCTCGGAAACAGAGCACACCGGATGCCGGTAGTACGTGATAACAAGCCGATCCAGCTCGTCCGGATCGACGATGCGTCTGATTGGGACGAGGTGAAGACGCTGGCTGGGGATTTTCTCCTGCCGCATGATCTCGACGGCCTCAAGCAGCTCCTCGACGGCTTCGTGCGCTCGGTCTACATCGAGCATGACTATGTGGACGCCGACTATCGTGATACCTACAGCCACTTCTACTCGAAGAAGTTTGCGCGTTACCCGGATCGTGCGATTTGCCTCCTCTTCTTCTCCGATCCCATCCCGGCTGACGACTGGTCTGAACCAGCCAAGTTCTCGAACGCCTTCATTGGCTACTCCGTCGTCAAGCCGAACCGCGTTGTCTCTATCGGGCGGACCCTGATCGACCCCAGGCGTGCGAATGTGCCTCCTGGCTTCGTTATCGCGACAAAGTTCGTTGCGAACCTACTTGGCGCAGAACTCGCGGTTGAAGGTTTTCCGTATATGGGCCAGGACACGGACGTCACAATATGCGCCCACTCTGCTCTCTGGTCCTGTCTCAGGCATTTCTCACAGCGGTATCCCGAATACCCCGAGATTCATCCCTATGAGATTACTCAGCTCACGATGGACTTCTCTAGGGGTCGTCTCGTTCCCTCTCGGGGACTGACGATGGAACAGGTCACCGAGATCCTAACTCGGTATGGCTTCCATCCGCGCTTCTACGATAAGCCGGATCTCAACCGCCAAGTGGACTTTGAAAGGCTTCTCTACACCTATATCGAGTCGGGGATTCCTGTCATAGTCAGCTTGAAGCTGGTAGACGGGTCGGGTCATGCTATTGCCGGCATCGGCCACTCGTCGGACTTCACCATCACGCTTCCTTCGGATAGGATCGGGTGGAGCTACGAGTATTCCAACGGACTCATCGTAAATGATGACAATCTTCCCCCTTACCGGTTAGTGCCGAAAAAGTTTGGGATCAGCACGAACGCCGGCACTGACTATACCTTTGGAGATATCAAGGGCTTTATTGTCCCGCTGTACGAGAAGATCTATCTCGCCGCCGAAGACGCGTTCTCTATGGTTGAGACGATCCTTTCGGATGAGCAGATTGGGCTATCCACGCTCCGATCACCTGGATTACTGCCGGATGACTTGGTAATACGCCTGTTTCTGACTTCTTCCCGCTCTTGGAAGCGGAACCGTCGCAGATCACAGATGCCGAACGACCTTGGTCTGCTATACTCTGCTATGCCTATGCCGAAGTTCATTTGGGTGGCAGAGCTTTCCACGCGAGCACTTTACCCGGAGGGCAAGGTACTGGGGGAAATTGTCATCGACGCTACCGCGAGCTTCCTTGACGACTTCGCTTTCTTGAGTATTCATTACCCTCACCTCCTGATCCTGAATGATCGTGACTCGCTTTCAGGATCGCTGGCAAGTCGTATATCCTCAATAGACCTCTCCGAGCATAGCGCATATAGGCTCTACACGAATAACCTCCAGGAGATCGAATGTGACAAAGAAGACAACCACTGAGAACAAACTCGCTGTCCTAGCCCTTGATCTCGTCGAGGGCAGCCGTAAGGCGAACATCCTCGACAGCGAAGAGTCTGTGCTAAGACTCAAGCAGTCGCTTGACGATAAACTCAAACCGAAGGCCAGGGCTAATGAGATAGCCCGACGCAAGTCCTGGGAGATGGCGTCGAAGCACTTCGTGTCCTGACCATCATAAACGGCGCGCACGCCCCGGACCTCGGTCTCGAAGAAGCTACCGGAACACACCTATGCCTTTCACCTTCGATTACGCCAACCTGATTCCCATCCTTCCCGAGATCGCTATTCTGGTACTGGCCTGCACAGTGCTGGTGGTCGATCTGTATCTAAAGGAGGAACAGAAGGGCATCAACCATCTAATCACCATCGTCGGGCTGCTGATTGCCATCGGCATCACCGGCCTGGTCGGGGGCGGCGAACGCCAAGTCGTGTTCGACGGCAGCTACGTGCGCGATGCCATGAGCGACGTACTCAAGATCCTTATCTTGGTCGTGAGCCTGTTCGCCTTTGTCTACGCCAAGGATTATCTGCGCGACCGTAATCTATGGGTGGGCGAATACTATGTCCTGGGCCTGTTCGCGGTGCTCGGCATGTCCATCATGGTCTCGGCCAACAACCTGCTGGTCGTCTATCTGGGGCTGGAGCTGTTGGCGCTGTGCCTCTATGCCATGGTCGCCTTCGACCGCGACTCCACCACCGGCGCTGAGGCGGCCATGAAATACTTCGTGCTCGGGGCGCTCGGCTCGGGCATGTTGCTCTACGGCATGTCCATGATCTACGGGGCCACCGGCTCCATCGAGCTGGCGACTGTAGCCCGGATCGCGGCGGAGCAGGGGACCCAGAACCAGGTCTTGGTGTTCGGGCTTGTTTTCTTAGTGATAGGCATTGGCTTCAAGTTCGGTGCCGTGCCCTTCCATATGTGGGTGCCGGACGTCTATCAGGGCGCCCCCACCCCCGTGGCCCTGTTCCTGAGCAGCGCTCCCAAGATCGCTGCCTTTGCGCTGGCGATCCGGCTGTTGGTGGACGGCCTCGGCGGGCTGCACCCGGACTGGCAGGGCATGCTGATCATCTTGGCCTTGTTGTCCATGGGCCTGGGCAACCTGATCGCCATTGCCCAGACCAATCTCAAACGCATGCTGGCCTACTCGACCATCTCCCACGTCGGCTTCATCTTCCTCGGCCTCCTGGCCGGCAGCGAGCAGGGCTATGCCGCGGCCATGTTCTATGCCATCGTCTATGCCGCCATGGCGGCGGGCGCCTTCGGTCTACTGCTGATTCTCAGCCGAGAGGGCTTCGACGCCGAGAATCTGGACGATCTCAAAGGACTCAACCAGCGCGACTCCTGGTACGCGGCCATGATGGCGCTCATCATGTTCTCCATGGCCGGGGTACCGCCCACCGTCGGTTTCATGGCTAAGCTGCTGGTACTCGAATCCATCGTGCGCGTCGACCTCTGGTGGCTGGCCCTGATCGGCGTCTTCTTCTCCATCATCGGCGCCTTCTACTACCTGCGCATCATCAAGCTCATGTACTTCGACCAGCCGGTGATCCAGGAACCCCTGACGGCTGGCCCCAGCGCCCGGGTCGCCCTGTCGGTCAATGGCTTGGCGATGTTGGTGCTGGGCATCTTTCCTGCCTCCCTGTTGTCGGTTTGTCAGGGGGTCTTTCTCTGATTTGCGGGTAGGGGTCGGACCGTGCGACGGGTGTCTCCCCGTTGCACGTGAAGCGTTTGGAGGGAAACAACCGCAGAGGCACAGAGAAACAGAGGGATTGGTTCTCTGCATCTCCTGTCGGGTTATATCTGCCTGTGGTAGCCCGTGTAGGGCGGGTCAGGCCAGGGATGGCCGCCACCCGCCACCTGGCGACTACCACCTACGGCGGGTGACGAGGCACCCGATCACAGGGGCCAACTCGGCCTCGAAGTGTGCCTCTCACCCGCCCTACGCGGGCTCATGATTCCCCCCGGGTTAGCCGACTGAACCGCACCCTGGCAAGCTCTAGGCCTCGCTTCGATGTGGTTTGTGTCTTCATCCGCGTGGATATAGTGTAGCGAGCGTAGAAGTGGGCGTGGGTCATGGACCTTGTGGGGGATGATGGGCTATGGAGAAACCTGTAGGCGGCACCGATGGCGTTGTTGCGCTCTCCTATCTCTTTGACCGACCTCGTAACGACCACCCCTGGTTGGACGCCCTGTCCGAACTCGACCGCAGTCCTGCCATCGGCGAACCGCAAGTCACCGCCAACTGGCGTATGGACCACCGGGTGGAACCATCCCGCGAGGACGTCCTGCTCGCGCCCGGAGGCTTTCCGAAAATCACCAATCCCGGCGGCGAGTCGTTCCGGCAGGCCCGGAGAAATTATTTTGAGCAGTTTCTGTGTCGCCCCGTCGGTACGGATAGTGGGTCATCCGAGCTGCCGGCCTATCTGACCGACGCCAACCTGGGTAACCGGATTCCCGCCGAGCGGATTTCTCCCAATCACGACCTTCTGCACCTGGCCTCGCTCAATACCTTGCTGCGCCGGGCCTTGTCAGGTAGATATGACGCCGCTGACCTGGAGCTGGAGATCGAGAGCGGCATGGGCCGGTCATTGCCCACGACAATCGACGCCGCAACGGTGGATCGCATTGCCGCCTCCGTCCGGAGCGCCGGCGAGGAGTCGGTCCGGCGCCTGGCCGGTCTCATCTCCGATACCCTCGGACCCACGGAGCCCCATTGGTGGGCCGCCTTTGCCTACGAGGTAGAAGCGCATATCCAAGGGGAGGATTGGACGGAGGCCGCGGTCCGGTTGGGACTGGGCCACCTAAAGCCGGGCGACTGGTTGTTGGCTTGGCGTTATTCTTCTCGGGATGCAGGCCCCTCTACCGGCCTACCGTCTTGGAGACCGCGGATAACGGCTTCCATTTTCCATCCCCTCCCGGCTATGGCTATGGGATTACCATGCCGCTGGCCGCAGGGCGCCCCCTGATCCGCGAGCTGGTGCATGCGCCGCTCAAGGGCGCTGTCTGTGCGGAGACTTGCATCGGGCGTCTCGGGCGGATTGCACAACCGCCTGTCGAGGTCAATAATGAAAATGAGTCGAACGATTGGTTCCGGTCGCGCCGGGAATTGCACCGCCGCCGCTTAAACGAAAGCATCGATACGGCACCGGTGCGCGACTGGATACGGAGACACCGGAACAGGGCATGACCCCGGCAGAGCTCGTACTCGCCGACATCAGGCGCACCCTTCAGGAAATCGCCCGCGCCGGCGATGGGGAGCGTTTGCGCCGGCTGTTGCGGGGACGAGAGCTGCCGGCCCTGGGCGGCGGCGAAGAGCCCGCTATGCAGATTATCCAAGCCCTGGAGCTCCCTCCCTACGACGCCGATTTGACCCGTCACGTCGGTCGGTTGTGCACCGATTCGGCCAGGCTCTGGCTGGAGCGGCTCGCGGAACAGAAAGGGCAGGCGGCGGGGGACGAGCCCTCTGTCTACAATCTCCTATTGTTGGCGTCCTGGCTGCCTAAGGACACCGAGCTCTTCGAGGCCCTGTACGCCTATCATATCAGCAAGTTCGCCCCGTCCCTGCTCGCCGCCGGCTCTGGCCGCGGCGCCCGGCAGCTGCGTCGCGCCCTGTGCAACCAGCAGACGGATACTCGCCTGCAGGACTATTGGCTCTCCCTGTTGAAACAGCCCGATGCCGACTCCCCCTGGGATGTCGCCCGTCGTAGTGAGCTGCTGGAAGCCTGGCGGGGCATCCTCTGGTTGCCGCGGCCATCCGAGCAGGGGCCGCCATTGGATCTGGAGACGATGGATATAGCGCTGCGTCTCCTGGAAGGCACGGTTGTGGGGCGTGTCGAGGGGGTAGCTATCCTACGCACCGCGCTGCGGCGCATGGCGGACGCGATCCCACTCGATCCTACGACCTGGGTCGAGCTGGTTGCACCCTTTTGGTCCGACTGGCCGGAACTCCTGCGCGACCTGGCGGCGGAGCGCTGGCCCGCGCTGGAGCCGCGTCCCCTGGCCGATCTGCCACGGCTCCCGCCGGCACTTGCGGAGCTCTGGGAGGCGTTCGGCGAGGACACCCGTAGCGCCATCCTCGAGGCCCTGAACCGCGACAACCCAGAGGCCGGTCGGGGGTTGTTGAATGATCTGGCTTTTTCCCCGCCGCAAATGGGTGGATATCCACCCCAGGAAATACGCCAGCGCATCATAGACCTCGAGCATCTGCTCTGGCCGTCCACCGAGGCACAGCCCCCCGTCGAGACCCTTTACGACGACCGGGATTGGCCGAAGGGACCGGAACAGGCAAAGGGCAGAACCAAAGGGATCGACCGTCATGCTGCCCTGGAGTCAGTCAACCGCGGTCTGGCCACCGTAGACCAGTGCCTGCGGCGCGGTGACCAGGCGCAGGCGCGTCGTTACCTGGATGGACTCATCGAAAATCAGATCGCCCAGGGCTTGCCAGATACGGCTATCCATGTCGCTAAGACCCTGAGCAAGGCGGCTGTGTTGGCCCGTGATGCCGGCTGGTTGGAATGGGCGGAGCAGCTACAGCGGGATGCCTGCCGACGCAACCAACAGGACCCCGTGGCGGCGAGCGGCTTGGCGGACGTACTCAAAGCCCGTGGCGAGTTAGACGCCGCCGGCAATACGCCAACATACGCTGCCCTCAGAGTGCCGCCGAGCAACAGTACCGCGCCAACATCAACGCTGGCAACGACGAAGTCGCGGCGAGCGCCGCCGTGGCGAGTTAGACCCGCGAGGTACCGCAACATAACGCTGGCAACGAAGTCGCAGGCCTGGGAGTCAAAGCCCGTGGCGAGTTAGACGCCGCCGAGCAACAGTACCGCGCCAACATCCAACGCTGGCCCAACAACGAAGTCGCGGCGAACGGCCTGGCGGACGTACTCAAGGCCCGTGGCGAGTTAGACGCCGCCGAGCAGCAGTACCGCGCCAACATGGAACGCTGGCCCAACAACGCGGTGGCCCGCCACGGCTTGGCCAATGTGCTCCGTAAACAGCGACGCCATGCCGAGGCCCTGCAGCTGCTTCCGAATCCTTTGCAACCCGTGACCGCTCAGGATCTGTATGACCTCCATTTGCGTGGCATGATCTTGCTGGAGTTGGGGCGTTGGGACGATGCGCTAGATGCCTTTAAGCGCGGTCTGGAGGCGGCGAGTGCGCTGGCCTGGCAAGCGGCCTTCCGGCGCGGGCTGGTGCTGATGGATCTAAGCCGGCGGAATCATGAGGCCGCGCAGCGGAGGTTGCGGGAGCTGCCGGAGGATATCCCCCAGCTGAATGTCTATCGACTGCATGCGGCGGCGGCGCGCAGGGACGAGGCCGAGGTGTATGTCCTCCTAATCCGCCTTGAAGCGGCTGTCGTCCGCATGGATTTCACCACCCGCACTGCGTTCCGGAAGCTGGAGGCGGCTTACTGTCTCAAGGGTAGGGCAGGGATTTGCGAGCCGGATGCGGCGGCCTACCGGGCGATCATGGACGCCGAGATCGAGATGGAGCAGGCGGCCTAATAGGCCGTTACTTTTCCTATACTCAATTTGACCTATTCGGACTCAATCCGGAGCCTTGATCGGATACAACACATCGGCGTGTATCGCTCGCGCCGCAAAGTGCAATGCATCACGGATGTCGTCGGTATTCAAGCGCGGATTTGCCTCCATGGGCTGCGCCTCGGACTCGCCTGCTGCCAGCCGTTCCAGGATTGATTCCACGGTGATACGCGTGCCCTTGATAGAGGGCTTTCCCATCATGATGTCAGGGTTGGATACAACAGGCATTGTTCCGATGACCTCCCAACGGTGACGGGGTGAAGGATAGCGCAGAAAGCGTGTTTCTCCGCAGTTCATTACTGACGGCGAATTTCGAGGTCATCGGTTGAATGAAAAACCGAAATATTGATATTAGCTTAGTATATAATCACACGGGACCTGACAACGGCCTTGTCAGCACTCAATATACCCACCCTGTTCTGAATGAAATACCGGCAACGACGAATAACACAGAAAATATCGTGACAGGTACGATGTGCCATGCCATCGTCACCAGGTTTTTATCGGAAAGATGGGGAATAACTCGAAATTTTGCGTCCACTGCGAATCCGATGGTAAGTGCCAGTAAAATAAACTTCATCGCCAGCACATGGGTTATTGGATTGGAGAAGTTCAGCCACTGACCGAAATCCGGCAGCATTCGGTAAGCCAATATCAGACCAGTAATTATTTGGATGATAAGAGCAGGCATGCCGATTTTTTCGTATCCGGATTCAAACTGCAGCAATTGCTCAGGCGAACGTTCTCTTAAAGCTCTCGGCAAAACCACTATCGAGAGTACAATATGACCGCCCGTCCAAATTGTGGCTGCCAATAGATGTAATAACAATAGTAATCCGTACATATCTACATTACCTGTTGGTGTGGTGCTGGCGCCGGCTCTGGCCACCGCCTGCGGCGTGGCAAAGGATGGTCGGCTGGAGGCCAATGCCATTAAGTCGAACGTTACCTGTCGGCAAAAAAGAGGAAAAACGACGAATCATGCGAATCCTCGCGAAATTGTCATCCCGAATCGAAGGGAGGGATCTTGTTCGCGCCGATTCGTCGTTTTCTCTCTCGTATTCCGACCCACCACGACAAGCGGCCAACAGCTAACTTAATGGCATTGCTCTGGAACGTGGGAGCCAGAGAAGGGATCCGGAATAGCGCGTAGGTTAGGGTGAGGAACGAACCCCAACATTAAGGTGCTGTCTTTGCTATCCATGGCACCTGGATTTCGGTAATCCCTGCCGGAATGACGAGGTAGGGGCTGAACGATTACGCGCGAACCGATTTGCGAGGATTCGCGTGATTCGTAGTTTTCTTTTGTTGGGGTTTGTCGCCCCTGCTGGGGCGACCTCACCCCAACCTACGTGCTTAGTCCGGCCAGCAACCTCTGGCTCGTGCATCTTCCCTAATCTTCGTTGCTACAAGTCTGAATCCTTTGGAGTTGGGGTGAACCTCATCATACCAAAGGGACATGTCAGGTTTCCCATCTGGTCCCAACAATACTTCCAATGTATCTGAAATCACGAAATTATCATGGTCGTCTTCTAGTGTTTTCATTTGGTCTCTAAAATAGCGAAGCATGTATATAACGATGTCATACATCTCATCCACATCTGTGATGCCTTGTCCGTGCAGGTGTCGATAGATTTCTCCATTTCCGAATTGAATTCCAAATGGTGGTATTGGTAAGCTGACAGGTCTAGGGGTTAGGTACGAGTAGCAATGAGTAACAACTTTTGCATACTCATTCGGCGTGCCGACCAGTGAATCGAGAAAGTCCTTATACCACAACACCACATCGGAGACGGCACCATTGAATTTTCCGTTTATAAGTTTATGACCATATTTACTAGGGTTTTCTACTTTTCTATCTACAAATCCCAGAAGCTCTTCCCCAATGATGTCATTACCCCCAGCGCTTAAAAATATCATGTCAAACACAGATAAGTACAGTTCGTTCGTGGTCAGACTATCAAGTTTCCTCCTTTGCCTCGTTCCCGGCTTAAGCATTTTCGAAGCTTCATCCCCAGGCTGGGCTATATCTAATATCCCAAAATCATTTTCTCCTAATTCCTCAATTTGGTTATTTAAAGATCCCCCTACAATCGGATGGGCTGCCCAAGAATCTCCTTCTACCAGTATTTTTTTCGACACAAAATTTGGAAAAGGAGAAGACCCACGTACGAAACCATAATGTCGAGTCTCAATGTTCAGGATTGGCATTTCTTTCTCTCCTCTCTTGGTTTGGTGCTTCTTCTTTGTAAACACTCCGCCAGATGAAGCTGGCGGCTTTGAGTTACGGCTAAAATCCAGAGGCTCTATGATGGACTCTGGACTGCCTTGAAGTGTGCCGGCAGAGCGGCACGGACGAATCGAACCTCAGCGCGTAGGTTGGGGTGAGGAACGAACTCCAACGAAGGCGCTTATGACGCCTCCTCCAACAAACCCCTAAGCTCGGTCAAGGAATCAATGACGGCGTCCGGGTCGGCGGTGCGGATGTCGATGCCGTGGTTGTAACCATAGCTCATGCAGACGATGGCAAAGCCCGCTGCCCGCGCCGCCTTCACGTCGCTGACCGAATCCCCGACCATGAGGGCGGTGTCGGGAGCGACCCCGAAGTGCTTTGCGGCATGCAGCAGGGGCAGGGGATCGGGCTTTTTGCGCGGCAGGGTGTCGCCGCTAATGACGATGTCGAAATAGTCGCGTACACCCAGATCCCGCAGCAGGGGCTCGGTGAACTGGGCTGCCTTGTTGGTAACACAGCCCAAGGGATATCCCGCGTCTTGGAGGTAATCGAGTCCTGCGCGGATCCCTGGATAGAGATACGAGCGCCCGGATGTGTTCTCGCGATAGAGCTCGACAAAGATCGGGAGGGCGTGCTGGAAATCGGCCTCATCCGGCTCACCGTCCAGTTGGCCGATCAGCGCCCGGCGGACCAGGCGCTCGACGCCATTGCCGACCCAGTTGCGCACCACCGCTTCTCCGTAGGGGGGGCGGTCGAGCCGTTCCATCATGGCATCGACGCAGAAGGCCAGATCCGGCACGCTATCCACCAGGGTGCCATCCACGTCGATGAGGATCATCTTGGGCCGATTCATACTCAGGGTCCTCAGTTCTCGTTCCCACGCTTCAAGGTTGCGAATCAGAAAAGACCTGAACCCGCTTAGCTCACCGGCTGACCTTGGCCATCTCCTCGCGCATCCGGCGGATGATGCTGTCGTAACGATTGGGATCGCTGTCGTTGCCCTGATGGAAGATACCCGAGCCGGAGACAAAGGTATCGCAGCCGGCCGCCTTGACCTCGGCGATATTGTCGACCTTGACGCCGCCGTCGATCTCCAGGCGGATGTCCAATCCCGACGCGTCGATCATCTTGCGTGCCTGGCGCAGCTTGTCCAGGGCAGAGGAGATGAAGCTCTGACCGCCGAAGCCGGGGTTGACGGACATCAAGAGCACCATGTCCACCTTGTCCATGACATAGTCGAGGTGGCTCAGCGGCGTGGCGGGATTGAACACCAGACCCGACTTGCAGCCCTGGTCGCGGATGAGCTGGAGGGTGCGGTCGATGTGCTCACTGGCCTCCGGGTGGAAGGTGATGTAGTCGGCGCCCGCCTTGGCGAAATCCGGAACGATGCGATCCACCGGCTTGACCATGAGGTGGACATCGAGAATGGCCGTGACCCCATGCTTGCGCAGCGCGTTGCAGACCAGGGGACCGATGGTCAGGTTCGGCACATAGTGGTTATCCATCACGTCGAAATGGATGATATCGGCGCCGGCGGCCAGGACATTGTCCACCTCTTCGCCGAGCTTTGCCATGTCCGCCGACAGGATGGACGGTGCGATCAGATCTTCTGCCATGGATGTCTCTCCTCGTGGGTGCCGGTAGCTCCCGTGATGGTCACGGGCCTGGTACCAAAAAATCAAGGTTTTCTAATTTACTCCAAACCGCTCCCGTTTTCACGCCCGGCTCAAAACGCCCTGGCACGGGTTATGGCCTCGTAGGCCTGTCGAATCTCATGGGTCTTCTCGGCGGCGAGCTTCATCATCTCCTCCGGGAGTCCTTTGGAAACGAGCTTGTCCGGGTGGTGTTGGCTGAGCAGGCGCCGGTAGGCGCGTTTGACCTCCGCATCCGTGGCCTTGGGTGTGACCCCGAGGACCGCATAGGCCTGGGCCGTGGTCGACCCCTCGGTGGCAGGCCGCCGCGGAGTATGCCCATTGTCTCCCCAAGTGGTCTTCCGGCTGCCCGCCGCGAAGGTTTGCTGCAGGCGTACCAGTTGCTCCAGGTGTCGGAACTCATACTCCGGGATTCCCAGGTAGTCGCAGATATGCAGGAGCAACCGCTCCTCCTTCGGGCCGGGTCGCCCGTCCGCGTAGGCGGCCTGGATCTGGATCTCGATGAACATCCGCATCAGGGAGCGGCGGCGGTGACACTCGCGCCGGAATTGCGCCAACACGTCGTCGCGGGGAAATCCCTCTGCCTTCCCTTCGATAAAGAGTCCGATAGCCGCGCGGCGCATGTCCGGCGACAGCTCCATCCGGGCGATCACCGATTCGGCCAGGGCGATCTCCCGCTCGGAGACCCGACCGTCTGCCTTGGCCAGGTATCCCATGATCGAGAAGGTTGCGGTGAAGAAGGCAGTCTGAACCCTTTCGCGGGCCCCCAGGTCCAGCTCCTCGGAGTCCCCCAGCAGGCCCATCCCACGATCGAGGCCATGGCCGAGCACACCCCCGAGGAGGGCGCCCAAGGGCCCACCGAGCATGAACCCAAAGGCGCCCCCGATCAGCTTGCCCCACCATGCCATATACCAACCCCCTGGTTACCTTTGAAGTATTGCTCGTTCCGTAAAGAGTAAGCCCAGTGGGGATGAAAGGCCACGGGTGCAGCCGTGGGCCTTAGAGCGGACATGTGTAAATCTCCCCGAGAATATTGTCTCGGCGGATCGGGATTTTGAACCGCAAAGGTCAAAGATTATTGGCTCTTTGTGGATTCCGGATGCGGATATCGCAAATTCCAACGATTCGTAGTTAACTGGGACCTTTCGGCCGGTCCATTGGCGGATGCCGATCATTAAGCCCGGTCACGCTCGATGGGTACTCGTAGAATTAAGGGAAAGCGTCATGCAACACCAACTACTTCGGCCAACTCGGCTATCGGCGCCCCACCGTGGATCCCAGCGTTCCCCTGGCGGAGACCCTCGAAGTGCTCGGTGACCTGGTAGCCGCGGGCAAGATCCGCTACGTCGGCCTCTCCAACGAGACACCCTGGGGGACCATGTGCATGTTGCAGCTCGCCGCAACGCTTAGGCTGCCGCGGCCGGTGAGCATTCAGAACCCTTACAGCCTGCTCAACCGCACCTTCGAGATCGGCCTCGCCGAGATCGCGACCCGCGAGCAGTGTGGGCTACTGGCCTACTCGCCCATGGCCTTTGGTGTATTGTCAGGCAAGTATCTCGATGGTGCCCGCCCGGTCAGCGCCCGCCTGACGTTATTCGAGCGCTTCGATCGCTACTCCGGGCCGCGAGCGACCCACGCCACCGCGGCATATGTGGCCTTGGCCCGCACGCATGGCTTGGATCCGGCCCAAATGGCCCTGGCCTGGGTGACCGGTCAGCCCTTCGTGACCTCCACCATCATCGGCGCCACGACGATGGAGCAACTGGAAGCCGACCTCGACAGCGAGGGGCTTGTGCTGTCAGAGGAGGTGCTCGAAAAGATCGAGGTTATTCACGCCTTCAATCCGAATCCGGGTCCTTGAGTAAGATGGGCAAAGCAAGCGCCCGGCCAGCTAGATTCCAAGGCTGCGGTCAGTCCACTACTCCTCACAAAGCACGCCGAAAAATTGAATATTTCAAGGTCCCCTTAAGACGCTGGCACGGACACCGAAGGAAATCAACGAGCCGTTATGCGTCGAACGCAACACGTCAAACCCTGTCCCGACGTAGGAGGGATCTTTCTTGTCCCGACGCAGGAGGGGTTTTTCCCCACCAAACAACGCCAAATAATTCAGGATTGCTAATCCAAGGCTTCAACCAGGAGACGGTCCGGCGAGACGCTAAGTCCTGTCAATCCGTCGGCAAAGGGCCGGACCTGGGCTGCAGGGCCTGCCACATAATAGCGTGAGCTATCCGGCTCGGGCCGGTCCGAGGCGACGACGGCGAGCACGTCCGCGGTTCGGGCGTCCACCAGCGGGGTGTAGGCAAAGTTGTCCAGCGACTCGCGCATGGCCCGACACCACTGGGCCTGGTATTGACCCTCCAATCCGGATACCGCCCAATAGAGGTGGAAGGACTCGATGACATCGATGGAGACGGCGTGTTCGAGCAGGCTCTTGATGGGGGCGATGCCATCGCCGAAGGCGACAAAGACGGCAGGCTCCGGGGATTCCTCTTCGAGTACGAAGCGGCCGTTGGGGCCGGTGACGGTGACTGTCTGTCCCTGACGCAGGTCGTGGAAAAGGGTCTGCGAGAAACGGTGGCCGGGCCTCAAGCGCACCAGAAAGTGGAGGTTGCGCCCGTTGCAGGGGCAGCTGGCGATGGGTAGCTCCGCGCCGGCGCCGTCCTCGAGGGTCAGGTGTGCCCGCTGGCCGGCCATGAAACGCAGGGTCTGGGTACGGGGTGTTTGGAGCTCAAGCTGGATCATGTCTTCACCGAGCCGCTCGACCTTGCGCACGCCGGCGCGGATCTCTTGTTGCGGCAGGTCGTCCACCGCTAGGGCCTCCGCTGCCTTGAGCACCAGATCGGTTACGGCCGTGTTGGAGCAGGTGAGGATATGGCCCAGCTGCTTCTCGCGCCCGCTCAACACATAGTCGTGCTCGCGGGTCTTGTAGACCTCGCCGCTGACGACCCGGGCCTTGCAGGCACCGCAGTTGCCGCTGGAACAGCCATAGGCCAGCTTCAGACCTGCCCGCACCGAGGCGTCGAGAATGGATTCGGTGCCCTCGACGAAGAAGTCGTGGCCGCTGGGGACGAGCTTGACATTGGCTGCCATGATGCGCAGGAAGGTGTCCTTGGCGAAGAGCCGGGCCTGGCTGTCGGCAGCGGAGCGGCGGGCGAGCTGGTGGCGCTCGGCGGCGAGCCAGGCCTGAATCTCCCGCGTGCAGACGGCCGTGTTCGGATCGGTGGACTCGGCCATGGCGGCGAGCCGTGCGTCGAGCTCCGCGAGCATGGCCTCCGCCGTCTCCAGAGCCGCGGCCTTTTGGACCAAGACCTGGCTCAGAGACTTGAGCCGCCCGATCAGTACCTGGGCGTCGGGCAGGATGCCCTCACCCTGATGGCTCCTGGGCAAGGCATCGGCCTTGATGCGCTCCACCCGCTCTAAGTCACCGCTGTGCTCCAGGTTCACCTCCGGATAGATCCGCAACAGATCGGCGGCGGCGATTTCCCCCTCGAAGGTCGTGAGCTCACCCTGCCGGATACGCTTCTGCAGCTCGGAGCGGGTGACACCGGCCAGACGGGCAGCGCGTGAGAGGCTGAGCAGTTGGGTCATTGGGTATGCTCCGAGTGCGGTCTGGTACAGGTGCTCTCAATGACTGAATAACATCGAGCTGGCAGGATTTTCACGGAAGATTCGTCCGCAAATGAACGCGAATCGACGCAAATCGGTCGCAAAAGATTAGATTATCTTTTTTTGTCCACAGATTACGCAGATTCTCACAGGTTGTTTCGTTTTTAATCTTGCGTCATCCGCGGATCGATTGAAGCGACCGGATCATTTTTCCTATGCTCAATCCGCTCCCAGAGCACAAAGCCGTTCGACGAAATAGCGGGCACTCGGACAATCGGGATGCTCGGCCGCGCGCCTGACATCGAACCCATGATCGCGTATGAATTTCCTCGCGAACCTGATCTTTCCTCCCGGACCACGCCCCGTATGACGGCCGATCTCCTTCAAGCGATCCCAGGGCATTCCGGGCGGTGCCTCCGGCCGGGGCTCACAGAAGACATGGTCTCCCGTCCAGCGTCGCATCGCCTCCGTGTCCGCCAGGAACCAGGACTCCATCGCCTTTCTCGCGATCAGGATCAGATCGATGCTTTCCTGACCGATGCGCTCTTTTCGCTTTGTAATACAAGGCGCGCAAAGCTCAGGGTCCAAATCCGCCAATACCACCACCCGATCCGGGCTCGCCGTGCGCCTCAACTTCCGGACAAACGCCGTGATCTCGGAGCTACACATTTGGCCATTGCCGCCCGCATTTACGGTGGACGATACTACCAAGCCACAATCCTCCCGCAACCAGTCTTGGAACGACTTGCTGTTCACCAACATCTCATCGGATGGTCCCTCGACCACGAAACCGACGGTTACCACGGCAGGCCTCCGCCCAGCAGGTTGGAGAGCCAGATCTTGTCCAGACCCAGTGGCGCAATATCGGCCTGGGTCAGCCCCACCGAATCGGCGCGTTTCATCCGGGTTCTTCCATCTACCTTATCCACCAGAATCAGCTCTTCCAGGCCGAGTGCGCGGACGACCGATTCGCTGTGGGTGGTCAACCAGATGGGGTTTCTGGGCGTTGCCTGCTCTCGTATCAGATCGATCAGCTCGCGAATCGCCGCCGGGTGCAGCCCCCGCTCCGGCTCCTCGATCAGCGTCAGCCCATAGGGCTGGGGAAGATCCAGCACCGCCACCAACAGGCTCAGGGCATAAATCGTACCGTCCGACATCATATGGGCGGGGAAGTGTCGTTCGGTCTCCTGCTCCTTGAACAGCAGGGCGGTCTTACCATCCAGTCGCTGTTGCTCCGTGCGGACCTCCTCCACCCCAGGGACGACCAGCTCCATCCAGTCCATGATGAGCTCGCGTATCTGTTCATTCTGTTCCAATCGACCCAGAACACTGGCCAGATTGTGCCCCTTTTTATCGAGTTTTGTGGGATCGCTATCCGATCGATCGGGCGCCTTCGCGCCGATCGGATCGATCCGGTACAGCCCCATGTTTTGCAACAATTCCAAAAGTGGCGTTCCGCGTAAAAGCAGTAGTGCCGAATAGGCACTGGAAAACCGTACGGGAGGCTCTACTTCTTTACCCCCAATGACTAGATTATCGCCTTTCTTTCGTGTCAGAAATGAAGCGCCATTTCCGCTCATGTGCTCTTCGATCTCCGGGGACTCCTGATAGAAATCGTGGAGAGTGAGCGAATAATGGAATCGGGATAGCTTCTCCCCGTCGGTCGGTCTCGTTTCCGGTAGGTCGCATTCGAGCTCGAAGCCGAAATTTCTAGAATGTTCGGCTCTGCGATTTTCCGAATGGATGTTTGCGAACCCCCCATGGGTACGGAGCGCTTTTTCGATACCACCGTCCAAGAAAAGACTGACAAAATCCAACGCATCGAAGAAATTACTTTTCCCCGAACCATTCGGCCCCGCAAATACCGAGAAAGGCGTCAGTCCTTTGAGCTCCAGCGAATCGATGCTCTTATAGTTGGTAATTTTCAGCGTGCGGATAGTCTTGGTTGTCATTCCGAATCCCCACGATCATCCGGGGTTACGGTCAGGCCCAGAGGTCGGCCAGGTGGATAGTGATGGTGTCGAAGGGGGCGACCCGGACCTGGTCGTCACCCCGGAAGATTCCGAGCGGTCGCCGGCTCCCATGCGTCGCGGCATAGGCCTCGAGGGTGCGGGTCTTGGGATCTACGAGTCATGGAAAAACCGCCAATTCACACGAATGCGGGTTTGTGTCCTTTTGTGCTGTTCGCGTTTTTCCGGTCCCCTACGAAAAATTCACGCCTCGTCGGTCCGAGGCAAAGCCTTGCTAGAATAGCGTTATCAATCACACGGCGCCAACCATCATGACCAGCCTATACTATGATTGTTTTGCCGGTATCAGTGGGGACATGAACCTGGGGGCCCTGCTCGACCTGGGGGTCGAGGCGGCCGTGCTGCGTAAGGGGCTCGACCGACTTGCCGTGGAGGGTTTCGAGCTGCGCATCGCACCGGATCGCCGCGGCGGCATCGCCGGCACCCGAGTGGAGGTGGTGGTCACTGCCGATACCGCGAGCCCGACGCGCTCGCCGGCGGCGGTCCGGGACCTGATCGGCCGCTCCGGGCTCGGCCGCCGGGTGGAGGCCTTCAGCCTGCGGGTGTTCGAGCGGCTGGCGGCGGCGGAGGCCAAGGTCCACAGTATTCCGATCGAGGCGGTATACTTTCATGAGGTAGGGGCCATCGATGCCCTGGTGGACGTAGTCGGCGCAGCCATCGGTCTGGAGCAACTGGGCTGGCCGTCGGTGATCGGCTCGGTGGTGGAGCTCGGCTCCGGTTGCGTGGACTGTGCCCATGGACGCCTACCAGTGCCCGCCCCCGCGACCTTGGAGCTGCTGCAAGGCGTTCCCACCCGTCGCGGCGGCGTGCCCTTCGAGGCCACGACGCCCACCGGGGCCGCCATCCTGACCACCGCGGCCGAGCGTTTCGAGGCCCAAGGAGATATGGTTCCTCAGCGCGTCGGCTATGGCATCGGTCGCCGCGATGGGCCGCTGCCCAATGTGCTGCGCCTGGTGGTCACGGCTCCCGACCCCGGGCGGCGTGAGGAGCTCCGGCTCCTGGAGTGCAACATCGACGATATGAGCCCGGAATTCTATCCGCACCTATTGGATCGGCTGCTGACCGGCGGTGCGAAGGATGCCTGGATCGCACCCCTGGTGATGAAAAAGGGGCGACCGGGGATCTTGGTAAGCGTTCTGTGCGAGGGTTGCTACGAACCGACCCTGACCAGGCTCCTGTTCGCGGAGACTACCACGCTGGGGGTGCGCCGCGGCGCGGTATCCCGAACCGCCTTGGAGCGGACCGTGCGCAGCCTCGCTACCCCCTTTGGTCCGGTGCCCGTCAAGGTGGCCGTGCGGCCGGACGGAAGCCGGCAGACCAAGCCGGAGTATGAGGTCTGCCGGTCCATCGCCTTGGAGCGGGACCTGCCGTTGCGGGAGGTCTACCGCGAGCTGGAGCGACTCCTGGAGGAGAATGATGGAACATGACATCTATAAGCGATTGCTCGATCGGTTGCAGGGGATGAAGGCAGCGGCCGTCGGCTTTTCCGGCGGGGCGGACAGCACCTTCCTGCTGCTGGCGGCCAAAGAGGCCCTGGACGAACGGGTGTTGGCCCTCACGGCCGTGACCCCCTATATGGAGCGGCAAGAGGTGACCGACGCGCTGGCCTTGGGCGCCCAGCTGGGGGTGCGCCATGAGCTGGTGGAACTCGACATGCCGGAGGGTATGGAGGCCAATCCGCCGGACCGTTGTTATATCTGCAAACGGGCCCTGTTCGGCAAGCTGCTCGAGGTGGCGCAGAATGCCGGGTTCGGGCGGATGCTCGAAGGCAGCAATCTGGACGACCTGGGGGATTTCCGTCCGGGTATGCGCGCCCTGCGGGAGCTGGAGATCGACAGCCCCCTGCTTGAGTGCAAGATCTCCAAGGCGGACGTGCATCGACTGTCGGAGTCCCTGGGTCTGTCCACCTGGAACAAACCGACCAATGCCTGTCTGCTTACCCGGTTGCCGATCGGTCAGCGCGTCACCATGGAAGACCTCAATCGCCTGGAGGAGGCGGAGCGTTTTCTCAGGACCCGCGGCTTTATCTGTGTCCGGGTGCGCATGCACGCCGACCTAGCGCGGATCGAGGTGGCCCCGGAGCAGCGCCGACGGCTGCTCGAAGAGGCCGAGAGCATCGCCAGGACCCTGCAGGGGCTTGGCTTCCACCATGTTACGCTGGACCTGTTGGGCTATCGGCTTGGCAGCATGGATCCGCTCGGCTCGGGTTGTGATCGCGTCGCTGCGGACGCTGCCTCGGGGTCGGGGGGAGAGGGCATGGACCAACTCCCGCAATCCGGCGTGGAGGTCGGGGTGTCTTGAACGAGAACCGTCTCGTCGAGCTGCTGAAAGGGGTGCGGCGTGGCCAGCTTCCGGTGAAGAAGGCGGTGGATCTGCTCAAGGATCTGCCCTACGGTGAGCTGGGCATAGCCAAGATCGACCACCATCGAGAGCTGCGCCAGGGCTATCCGGAGGTGGTCCTCTGTCAGGGCAAGACTCACGGGCAGGTGCGCGAGATCCTGGGTTACCTGATCCGTGAGCGCACTCACAACGTGCTGGCCACCCGGGCCGAGGCCGACCTCTTCGCGGCGGTCTCCGACCTGCATCCGAACCTGCATTACAACGCCCTCGGCCGCACCATTATGCTGCAGCGCGAGCCGCCGGAAACCTTGGAAGGCACCCTGGCGATCATCACGGCCGGTACCGGCGACCTGCCGGTGGCGGAAGAGGCGTATGAAACCGCCTGCCTGTTCGGGGTCCGCATCGAGCGTGTCAACGATGTGGGGGTGGCCGGCATACACCGGTTAGTGTCCCAGTTGCCGGTACTGCGGCGGGCGCGGGTGCTGATCGTGATCGCGGGTATGGAGGGGGCGCTGGCCAGTGTGGTAGCCGGGTTAGTGGACCGTCCCGTCATCGCCGTCCCCACCAGCGTCGGTTACGGAGCCAGCTTCGGAGGCCTGGCCGCCCTGCTCACCATGCTCAACAGCTGTGCCGGGGGTGTGGGCGTGGTCAACATCGACAACGGTTACGGGGCCGCCTGTCTCGCGGGATCGATCCTGCGGGCGTGAGCCAATAGCCAGCTGCCGGTTGATGAAACTGGATATTCAGGTCGTGTTGACATTTGAAGGTCCGCACAGCGGACCCTACACTAACCAGTTGATTGATTGTAGGGTCCGCTGTGCGGACCAGTGGGATGTTGCGGCCATCCAGCCTGTGAAAACCGTTGGTTATACTGCCACACGGCACAATCCGAGCTTTTGAATTTCCCCCTCACCTCCGCCCTCTCCCGGAGGGAGAGGGGGTGAAATGCGCAGATTGTGCCATGTGGAAGTATAGTGCAGATAACAACCGGAAAGAGAACCACGGATGAACACGGATCGACACGGATGGAGACCAATCCGTGTTGATCCATGTCGATCCGTGGTTCGAGATAGCGAGGATCAGATCGTTTGTTAATTGAGAACACCCCCGAGTGCTTGTTTCTCATTTTTCTGTAGGGAACGGCCTCCGTGCCGTTCCGTAGGCCGTTCGGAACGCCACAGAGGACGTTCCCTACGAACATGCAGAATACTTTGAAATGATGTACTAGTCGAGCCGGTAATGCTTCTCCACCGGCTCCAGGATCTCCCAGGTACAGGCAAGTCCTGCCGGGAAGCTGATGAGGTCCCCGCGTCCGAATTCCCTCGGCTCACCGCCCTCGGGCGTCACCACGAAGCGTCCGCGCAGGACATAGCAGGTCTCGGTCTGGTCATAATGCCAAGGGAAGCGGCTGATCTCTTTTTTCCACACCGGCCAGTGGTCCACCTGGAGGACCTCCAGCTTGGCAGGGGATGGCTTGTGTTCGCACCGGATCTCGAACTCCGTCATGGGTATCTCCCGGACTGTAGGACAACAATTGGGTCCCGAAACTGTGGGGATTCCTCGCGCTGTTTGTCAAGTCGGCATCGGCATGCGGCTGATTGGAGACCTCCGGCCTAAGCTGGGGTATTGCGACCATTTAAACAGTCGGTTGGATTTAGATATCAACAGGACCTAATCGCGATTCGATATTCTGTGAACGGACACCAATTGTTTTTTTGCAAGCCAGTCAACGACATCCTCGACGCTTGGTTTGGCCGGTTATACGATTAGGGCTCGGGTTCCAACGAGCATCCAGGTACTCATGAACGAATCCAATGATCCTTACGATATCCTAATCCGAGGCGGCACCCTGATCGACGGCACTGGCGCACCCCGCCGGACGGCTGATGTGGTGATCCGCGGCGAACGTATCGCAGCCATCGGTGATCTGGCCGGCCACCGCGCCGAGCATGAGATCGATGCGCATGGTCGCGTAGTGGCGCCTGGCTTTGTCGACGTGCACACTCATGATGACCGTTTGCTGCTCTCCAACCGCGAGATGACACCCAAGCTCAGCCAGGGCGTGACCACCGTGATTACGGGCAACTGCGGCGTTAGCCTGGCACCTCTGCAAATTCAACAGCCTCCACCGCCCCTGGATCTGCTCGGTGGGACCGAATGGTACCGCTTTGCCGATTTCGCCACTTATCTGGCGGAGGTGGAGCGCAAGCCCCCGGCGATCAATGCGGTACCTCTGGTGGGCCACTCGACGCTGCGGGTCGGCGCCCTGAACGATTTCACCCGGCCCGCCCGTGAGGCCGAGATCCGGCTGATGAAGGAGCGACTGCGCGCGGCCCTGGAAGCGGGTGCCGTAGGTTTTTCCACCGGGCTCTTCTACCCCCCAAACCGTCCTGCCCCGATCGCGGAGGTAGCGGCACTGGCCGAGGAGCTGCCGGCGTTCGGGGGCATCTACACCACCCACATGCGCGACGAAGGCGATCAGGTCTTAGCGTCTTTGGAGGAGACCTTCGAGACCGGGCGCCGGGCGCGGGTGCCGGTGGTGATTTCCCACCTCAAATGCGCCAGCCCCAAGGTGTGGGGCACCAGCGATCAGGTTCTGGACCGCATCGAGGCAGCGCGCCGGCAACAGGCCGTCGGTTTCGACGTCTATCCCTATGATGCCGCCTCCACCGTGCTGCTGCCGGAGCTGATCGAGGTCTCGAAACGGGTTCTGGTCACCTGGTCCAGGTCGCACCCGGAGGCAGCGGGACGCGAGCTGAGCGAAATCGCCGCGGAGTGGGGCTGCACGGTACTGGAAGCGGCCGAACGGCTAGGCCCCGGCGGGGCGGTCTATTTCATGATGGACGAGACCGATGTCCGCCGGATTCTGGCCCATTCCGAGAGCATGATCGGCTCCGACGGCATACCCCATGACACCCACCCCCATCCGCGGCTGTGGGGTGCTTTTCCGCGCGTACTGGGGCACTACTGCCGCGAGCTGGGGTTGTTCCCGCTGGAGCAGGCGGTGCGCAAGATGACCGGGCTGTCGGCGCAGACCTTCGCCCTGGAAGACCGCGGGGTACTGCGGGTGGGCGCCTTTGCCGATATCGTGCTGTTCGACCCGATGAGTGTACGTGACTGCGCCACCTTCCAGGAACCCACCACCCCGGCCACCGGCATCGACCAGGTGCTGGTCAACGGCGAGATAACCTGGCGGGATGGTGCCGGCACCGGGGCACGTGCGGGCAAGGTACTGAAGAACAAGATTGCGGCTGGGCGCACCTGTTGGGCACCTTGCGAAATTATCCGTCCGGCCGGATAACCGAGGGCAGAATCACGCATTTGCCTAACCTAATTGATACGGGTAGGAAATCCAATCGCACCACGGCTGGAATAAGCCAGAGCATCGCCATTTTTCACGCAAATCGAACGTAGCGGATTGATTTGCATTCATTTGCGGACAAATTTTCCGTGATGATCCTGCTCGCTCAATGTTCTCGGTAGTTGAGAGCATCTGTACTAGTACCCCATTTCGCCTTATTTTTCATTCTCTTAAGCCCCCAAACGTGCCCAGGCAAGGCACAGCGCGATTCGGAGAATAGCTAGAAAGGCTGACTTGATGATTCAGAAGCGTTTGTTAGGCTGAATGTCAACGCGACCGAATATTCGATTGCCCTGTTTACCCGGCTTGCCCGTAGGCAACACTTGAGAGAAACTCCCCCTATGACCGAACGACTCGACAAGCTCGCCGACGAGTTGGGGCAGCGGCTTGAGACCGCCGGGCTCATGCTCGTCACCGCTGAGTCCTGTACCGGGGGCTGGGTCTCCAAGGTGGTGACCGATATCCCCGGCAGCAGTGCCTGGTTCGACCGTGGCTTTGTGGCCTACGGCAATCCGGCCAAGCAGGAGCTGCTGGGCGTTTCTACCGCCGCCATCGCCGATCATGGCGCGGTAAGCGAGGAAGTGGCCCGAGAGATGGCCCAGGGGGCCCTGGGGCACAGCCGGGCCAGCGTGGCGGTGGCGATCACCGGCATTGCCGGACCTGCTGGCGGCACCGAGGATAAACCCGTGGGGACCGTCTGCTTCGCCTGGGTGCGCACAGGCCGAATGCCGCTGAGCCAACGGGTGCAGTTCGCGGGCAACCGCGAGGAGGTGCGCCACCAGTCGGTGCGCCTGGCGTTGGAGCGTCTGCTGGAGCTGCTCAAGGACGGTGACTGAGCGCCTGTTCTTTGCGCTGTGGCCCGGCGAACCGCAACGGAGGTTGCTGGCTGGAGTCCAGAGGGACCTGCCGGACCATGGGGGCCGCAAGACGCATCCGCAAGATCTCCACCTCACACTGGTCTTTCTCGGTGATCTGGATGCGCAAGGGCGCGCCTGCGCAGAGGAGATAGCCGGCCAGGTGCGGGGAGCTCCTTTCGTTTTGAACCTGGATCGCTGCGACTGTTTCCCTCGGACCGGGGTCCTCTGGTGCGGTCCGTCAGCGCGGCCGCAACCACTGCTGGATCTGGTGCATGCCCTCAACGACGGCTTGCGGAGTTGTGGATTGCGCCCCGAACGGCGGGCCTTCCAGCCACATGTGACCCTGGTCCGTAAATCGCGGCCCTTGCCGGCGCACGGAATTCAGCCTCCGATCGTCTGGCCGGTCTCGGTGTTTGCACTGGTGATTGCACGGCCAGGACAATGCCGCCGGTACCGGGTGGAACGGAGCTGGCCGTTGATTCCATGACGACCCACTCGTCCTTATGGAATAATGCGAGATCAAAGGCGATGCCTCTGACCGCGTAGTCACCTTGCCATTCCGTGTTAACTACGACAAAGCGCCGCAGGCGCATCCCATCCCTCGCCAGGGGGAGCGGACCCGGAGATCCGATGGACGACAATCGCAAGCGGGCGTTGACGGCCGCGTTGAGCCAGATCGAAAAACAGTTCGGCAAGGGCTCGGTCATGCGTATGGGCGACGTAGGGGCCGTGCGCAGCCTGGAGGCCATCTCTACCGGCTCCCTGGGGCTGGACGTGGCCCTGGGGATCGGCGGCGTGCCCAAGGGCCGGGTGGTCGAGGTGTACGGCCCGGAATCCTCCGGCAAGACCACCCTGGCCCTCCACATGGTCGCCGAGGCCCAGAAGCTGGGTGGGACCGCGGCCTTCGTGGACGCCGAACATGCCCTCGACCCGAGCTATGCGGAGCGCCTGGGGGTGGACATGGATGAGTTGCTGGTCTCGCAGCCGGACACCGGCGAACAGGCCCTGGAGATCACCGATATGTTGGTGCGCTCGGGAGCTGTGGACGTGGTGGTGGTGGACTCGGTCGCGGCCCTGACCCCGAAGGCGGAGATCGAGGGCGAGATGGGTGATTCCCACGTGGGTCTGCAGGCCCGGCTCATGTCCCAGGCCCTGCGCAAGCTCACGGCGAACATCAAGCGTTCCAATTGCGCGGTCGTCTTCATCAACCAGATCCGAATGAAGATCGGGGTCATGTTCGGCAATCCGGAGACCACCACCGGTGGCAATGCGCTCAAGTTCTACGCCTCGGTCCGGCTCGATATCCGGCGCACCGGCGCCATCAAGAAGGGTGAAGAGGTCATCGGTAACGAGACCAAGGTCAAGGTGGTCAAGAACAAGGTGGCGCCGCCCTTCAAGCAGGTCAACTTCGATATTCTCTATGGCGAGGGGATCTCTCGTGAGGGTGAGATTATCGATCTCGGCGTGCAGCAGGGCGTCATCGAAAAGTCCGGGGCCTGGTACAGTTACGACGGCAACCGGATCGGACAGGGCAAGGATAATGTGCGCGGCTTTCTGAAAGAGAACGCCGAGCTGACCCGCGGCATCGAAAACAAGATCCGCGCCCTGCTGTTGCCCCAAAGCGGCGATGCCGAAGCGACCGACCCCCAGCCGGCCGATCCGCAACCCCAGAAGGCGTGATCCTGGAACCGGACATCGGACGCGCTGCACTCAAGCTGCTGGCGTCACGCGAGCACAGCCGCGGGGAGCTCCGGCGCAAGCTGTGCGCATGCGGTTATGCCGAGACGGAGGTCGAACGGCTTATCGAGGACCTGGCCGACCGCGGCCTGGTGAGCGATCGGCGGATGGCCGAGACCTATGTCGATGAGCGGGTACGCAAAGGGTTCGGGCCCGTGCGGATCCGCCAAGAGCTGTGCCACCGGGGCCTTGCCGAGGAGCTGATCGAGTCATCCCTGGGGCGCTCGACGCAGGAATGGTTGGCTGCGCTGTCCAAGGCCCATGACAAGCGGTTCGGCCCCGGGCGTGCCTGTGATGCCAAGGCGCGTGCGCAGCGGGCCCGGTTTCTGGAGTATCGGGGGTTTCCCGCCCAGCTGATCGCCGACTTTCTGAACGGCAAAGACGAATTCTGATCCGGATGGAATAAGCCTCCCGCGAGTCCTCCGGCGTCTTCGAGTGTCCATGACAAATCTGCCTCATGAAGAGCCCGTAGGATGCGGTGAGCGCCTGCCTGTCCCGACCCAGGAACGCCTGCCGGTGCCGGTCTGCCTTACTCCCAAGGATGGAACAGGCACGGCAGACAGGGGGCAGGCAGCGAACCGCATCTTTGAAATGTGCTGGTTTTTAGATAGCCTCTAAGCCTCCCGCGTGCCCGCCAACGTCCCCGAGTGTCCAGATAAATCTGTCCCATGAAGAGTAGCGCAGAACTCCGCACCAGCTTTCTCCGTTACTTCGCCGAGCGCGGGCACCAGGTGGTACCCGGTAGTCCGTTGGTACCCGCCGCCGACCCCACGCTGCTGTTCACCAATGCGGGTATGGTGCAATTCAAAGAGGTATTTTTGGGCCGGGAGCAGCGGCCCTATCGGTGTGCCGTCAGCGCCCAACGCTGCGTGCGGGCCGGGGGCAAGCACAATGACCTGGAAAACGTGGGTTACACGGTCCGTCATCACACCTTTTTCGAGATGCTGGGCAATTTCAGCTTTGGAGACTATTTCAAGCCGGAGGCGATCCGGTATGCCTGGGATTACCTTACCCAGGTGCTGGCCTTGCCGGAGGAGCGGCTGTGGATCACGGTCTACGAGGAGGACCAGGAGGCGGAAGCTATCTGGCGTGATGACATCGATGTGAGTCCCGAGCGCGTCTCGCGCTGCGGCGAGCAGGACAATTTTTGGTCGATGGGGGAGACCGGCCCCTGCGGCCCTTGCTCCGAGATCTTCTACGACCATGGTCCGGAGGTGCCCGGTGGTCCTCCCGGTACCCCGGACCAAGACGGGGACCGCTTTGTGGAGGTCTGGAACCTGGTGTTCATGCAGTACGACCGGGACGCGGAGGGACGACTCACGCCCCTGCCGCATCCCTCAGTGGACACCGGCATGGGCCTCGAGCGCCTGGCGGCGATCATGCAGGGGACCCGTGACAATTATGAGATCGATCTGTTCCGTGCCCTGATCGAGGCCGCGGCGGAGCTGACCGGCCGTGCGGACCATCGCAACCAGTCGCTGCGGGTCATTGCCGATCACATCCGCTCTGCCGGCTTTCTGATCAGTGACGGCATCACCCCCGGCAATGAGGGGCGGGGCTATGTCCTGCGCCGGATCATCCGGCGCGCAATCCGCCACGGCTATCGGCTCGGCTGCCGTGAGCCTTTTTTCTACCGCCTGGTGGCGACACTGACAGGACAGATGGGTGCTGCCTACCCGGAGCTCGTGGCTGCCCAGGCCCAGGTGGAACGGGTGCTCAGGGTCGAAGAGGAGCGCTTCGCCGAGACCCTGGAGCAGGGTATGCGGATCCTGGAGCAAGCCATCGCCGGGATTCAGGGCGACCGCATCGACGGCGCGACTGTGTTCAAGCTCTATGATACCTACGGCTTTCCCACTGACCTTACGGCCGACGTGGCCCGTGAACGAGGCTTAAGCCTGGATATGGCGGGCTTTGAGCAGGCGATGGCGGAGCAGAAAGAGCGGGCCCGGGCAGCGAGTCGGTTCGGCACGACCCAGGACATGGCCCTGGACTTGGAGGGGGAGACCGACTTCACCGGCTACGAGCAGCTCGCCGACCAGGCAACGGTAATGGCGATCTACCGGGATGGCGAGTCGCGGGACAACCTCTCCGCGGGCCAGGAGGGCCTGGTCGTACTCGACGTTACCCCCTTCTATGCCGAGGCCGGCGGTCAAGTGGGTGATACCGGCGAGCTCGCGCGCGAAGGCGTGCGTGCCCGCATCCTGGATACCCGGAAACAAGGCACCAGCGTCATTGGTCACATCGCCCGCATGGCGGAAGGGGAGCTCCAAGTGGGCGATCGGGTGGAGGTCCGGGTGGATGCGCAGCGCCGGCGCCGGATCGCACTCAATCACTCCGCCACTCATCTGCTCCATGCCGCCTTGCGTGAGGTGTTGGGGGATCACGTGCAGCAGCAGGGCTCCCTGGTAGGCCCCGAGCGTCTGCGCTTCGATTTCTCTCATTTCGAGCCGCTCGGTCGCGATCAGATCCTCCGGATCGAGCGTCTGGTCAACCGGGAGATCCGTGCCAACCACCTGGTGGAGACCCGGATCATGTCCCTCGACGATGCCAAGGCCTCCGGTGCCACGGCCCTGTTCGACGAGAAGTACGCCGAGCAGGTGCGGGTGCTGCGCATGGGGGATTTCTCCACCGAGCTCTGCGGCGGCACCCATGTGCGCGCCCTCGGCGACATCGGTCTGTTCAAGATCGTTGCCGAAACTGGTATCGCCTCCGGGGTAAGACGCATCGAGGCGGTGAGCGGCGAAGGTGCGTTGGACTGGGTGGAGGCAGACGAGGAGCGCCTGTTGCACCTCGCGCGCCTGGTCAAGGGCACGCGCGAGGATCTGGACGGCAAGGTGGTCCAACTCCTGGAGCAGGCTAAGCGGCTGGAGAAGGAACTCGGCGAGGCCAAGGCCAAGCTGGCAAGCAGCGCGGGCCGGGACTTGGCCGCCCAAGCGGTGGACGTGGACGGCGTCAAGGTACTGGCGGCCAAGCTCGAGGGGGCGGATCCCAAAGGTCTGCGTGATACCCTGGACCGGCTCAAGGACCAGCTGGGCTCGGCGGTGGTGGTCCTGGCCGCCGAGAGTGACGGCAAGGTGAGCCTGGTCGCGGGGGTTACCAAGGACCTGACGGACCCTATGCACGCAGGCGACCTGGTCAAGCTAGTGGCCGCGAAGGTGGGTGGCCGGGGCGGTGGTCGAGCGGATATGGCCCAGGCCGGCGGCAATGACCCGGCGAGCCTGCCCGAGGCGCTGGGACTGGTCGCAGATTGGGTGCGGAAAAAAATTGCATAAGACACCCCTTAATTTGAGGTCAGAGGGGTTGCATGATTGCGCGATATATTCACCGTTGAGGGTAAAACTATGAATGATCTTATCTCGGCAATTGGTAATACTCTTCGCTTAGCTGGCGGAGCATTAGTTTTCATTCTAAACTCAGTCGCGAGTAATCGCAAAAGGTAAACGTATCCGGGATGTCCAACGACTCGTGGATCGGTATAGAGGTCAGCAATCAAAGTGGCTCAAGAAAAGCAGCCCGGTGTTCGAGTCGGAAGGATATTTATGTGAGTTTCACTGGTATGAGCATTACGGTATCGGCAGATTCGAAACCAAGATAAAGGTAGTCTCAGAGAAATGATTGTGAAATTAAAGTCTGCGAATCCTCGCTACTCTGACCTCTCGGAAGGGCAGCACTACTTTGTTCTAGGCATCGAGGCAAATGACTATAGAATACTGAACGATGTCGGAAAACCTTATCTTTATGCACCGGAACTCTTCGACGTGGTAGACCCGACAGAGCCGGGAGATTGGGTGACTGAATTCGGTGAGGATGGCGAGCGGTATTCGTATCCCACTCTTCTGAACGAGGCCGGTTTCTTTGAGGATTTTTTCGACCAAAAGTTTGAACAAACCTCGGTATTCTGGCATGTCGTCAATCAAAGACTTGCTCACGCTGCATAAGCGGAAAATAAACAGATGCCGGAAATCAGCCGCTTTTTAGGAATAATCATACGAATGTATATTCGTGAACATGCTCCCGCCCACTTTCATGCAGAGTATGGAGAATACGAGATAACAGTTGAGATCGAAACGGGTGTAGTAACGGGTAAATTCCCACGACGTGCGTTGAGTGCGGTTTTAGAGTGGTATGTTTTGCATAAGAACGAACTTATGGCAAATTGGGAAGCTGCGATGAACAGAAAGCCATTATCAAAAATCGAACCTTTGGAGTAGGGTTATGTTTCTTCATGTTACACAGGCAACCTATATCGATGACTATCGAATTCGCGTGTCTTTCAATGACGGGGCATCGGGTGAAATAGATCTATCTACCGAACTGGATGGTGAAATTTTCGAGCCATTGAAAGACAAATTTTTTTTCAAGTCATTCAAATTGGAAGGACATACCCTGGCATGGAGTAATGGAGCCGATTTTGCGCCGGAATTTTTACGGGAACATATTGCCTGATGGAGCCTGATCGTTCGGCCCCCACTTCGTCATTCCGGCGGGGATTGCCGGAATCCGACGACCTCCCTTTTCTATCCGCAGATTGAGCCCAACCGGTGAAGGCACCAGTGCATACCATATCTTTGAGAGGCTCAATACAGGGGGAACCCCGCTGAAACCACAGGAGATAAGAAACTGCGTATTCAGAGGAGAATTCAATAGGCTCCTGAAACAAGCAAACAGGGATACCAATTGGAGAAAGATACTCGGTAAATCCTACCTGGATAAGCACCAGAAAGATATCGAATTACTCTTGCGGGTATTCTCATTGGTCGGTGCCGCCGATGAGTATGAAAAGCCCATGAAGGAATTTCTGAATCGAGCAATGAAGGAACACAATTCCGGAGCCTCGGAAAAAGCAACCGGATTTTTCGAGACCTTCGGTAAGGTGACCGAATCGATTATTCAATCTCTTGGCCAGAAACCTTTCCATCTACGAGGACCTGTAAATGTTTCGGCCCTTGACTCTGTAATGAGTGTCCTTATCGAATATCATAAAGATGTCGATTATAGTGAATTGAAGGCGCGGTATTCAGATCTTGTGGATAACGATAATTTCAGGGAGTATACCAGGATAAATACCACGGATACCAAGGTAGTGAAAGATAGGATAAAAAAGGTCAAGGAATATATCCTGGGCTAGTGCCGTGATATACGGCTCGCATTTTCGATACGCGGATGATATAGTCAATCATCTGAATGACATTGTGCCTGAAATCACCAACCCCTTGTTGAAGGCGAAATATGTGGGATTCGTTTCCGTAGCGGCGGTGACGGTCTATGAGTTGGCGATAAAGGAAATACTCATAGAATTCGCGCGCCGAAAACACCAAGTATTCGGGCATTTTATGGAAGCCCACCTCGATAGGATCAATGGCAGGATACGGTTAAAAACAATCAAGGAAGAACACATTTCACGCTTTGGAGCCAAGTACGAAACGAGGTTTCAACAAAGACTGGATGAAAAAACCGAGAAATATCTTCGAGATAACCATCGTCACATACAAAACTCATACACCAATCTTATTCTATGGAGAAACAATTTCTCCCGTACAGGAAAAATAAACACGACCGCTACCTACGCAGAGGCGGTGCGGGCATATGAAGACGGCAAAGAAGTGATTCACTGCCTGGCCTCATGTATGATAGATGAATAGGTGATCGAATATTTTCATCTGCGGAGATCTGTGTAATCTGTGGATAAAAAAGCAGGCAGCCCGTAGGATGGGCAAAGCAAGCGTCCATCAAACTGGGCTCAAGGTTTCGGTCATTCTGCGGCGGTTTCCGCACCACGGCTGCTTGTATAGGATGCACAAAGCGAAGCGTGCCCATCGCGATCCATCTGTTGGGCACGGCGCGCTATGGGCCATCGGTCTGGTCGCCGGCTCTGCAGTGCGCGCCTTTGCCCAACCTACCCGACTCGTTTCCAGGCCAAACGCTTATTTTAGCAGTGAGTATTGTTCGGTGACCTTGCTTAAGACGCTGAGAACGCAGAGAAGCTGTACTTTAAGGTATTATTTTAACGACAGATCGCATGAATCGACGCGAAGTTCCGGTGGGCACGAACCATCTGATTCGCGTAGATTCGCGTGATTCGTAGTTTTCCCTTCCTGAAAAAGATAGGCCATCCGGGAAGTCCTATGTCCCTGATCGTCCAGAAATACGGCGGCACCTCCGTCGGTAGTATCGAACGGATCAAGGCCGTCGCGGCACGGGTCAGGACCTGGCGCGAGCGGGGCGATCGGGTGGTGGTGGTCGTTTCGGCCATGTTGGGCGAGACCGATCGTCTCGTCGCCCTGGCCAAGGCGATCCAGGCGCGGCCCAACCCGCGGGAGATGGACGTACTCCTGTCCACCGGCGAGCAGGTCACGATCGCCCTGCTTAGCATGGCGCTGGAGGACTTAGGCTGTCCCGCCAAGTCCTATACCGGGGGCCAGGTCCACATCCGCACCGACAGTGCCCATAACAAGGCCCGGATCCGCAAAATCGACGGCGCCCGGGTCAAGGCCGATTTGGATGCCGGGTGCGTGGTCGTGGTGGCCGGATTTCAGGGCGTGGACGAAGCGGGCGACATCACCACCCTGGGGCGTGGCGGTTCGGATACCTCGGCGGTGGCCATGGCCGCCGCTTTGGGTGCCGACGAGTGCCAGATCTATACGGATGTGGATGGTGTCTACACCACCGACCCGCGCATCGAGCCGCGGGCCCGCAAGCTCAACCGCATCACTTTCGAGGAGATGCTGGAGATGGCGAGTCTGGGCTCGAAGGTCCTGCAGATCCGGGCGGTGGAGTTTGCAGGCAAGTACCGGGTCCCCTTGCGGGTGCTCCCCAGCCCTAAGTTCGAAGATGAAGATGGGGAGGGCACATTGATCAGTTTCGAGGAGGAAGCAGTGGAAGGCGCCGTTATCTCCGGCATTGCATCCAACCGCGACGAGGCCAAACTCACCATCCTAGGCGTTCCGGATCAGCCGGGCGTAGCCCACAAGATCCTTGGCCCCATCGCGGAGGCCAATATCGAAGTCGACATGATCATCCAGAATGTCACTGCCGACGAGGCCACGACGGACTTTACCTTTACCGTTCACCGCAACGACTATGAGCGGGCCCTGGAAATATTGGACACCACGGCGCGGTCCCTGGCGGCGCGGGAGGTCGCGGGCGACGATCGGATCGTCAAGATCTCTCTGGTCGGCGTCGGCATGCGTTCCCACGCCGGGATCGCCAGCAAGATGTTTGCCGCCCTGGCGAAGGAGGGTATCAACATTCAAATGATTTCCACCTCGGAGATCAAGATATCCGTGGTCGTGGACGAAAAGTACTTAGAGCTCGGCGTGCGGGCCTTGCACCAGGCCTTCGAATTGCATCATGGGGACTGAGAAACTATCTGGTTAACCAAACAGCTTCTTAAGCCCCTGTCTGCCTGATTTCCCCAATGATGGTAAGGCAGTGGTAACAAAAAGACTTTGGTGTAGTCTGAGCTGTTGTTAGAATTAGGAAATGTGGAGTTTAACTCTGGATTCCATGCTTGGTTGGCCGTGACTGATCTCCGTTCGGTGGCACCGCAAAACGCTGGCCATGGCGGAGACGGGTCGCGATCTGGAAAAGGAGATGAGGGAGAAATAACAATGTTGATACTCACCCGACGAGTCGGCGAAACCCTGATGATCGGCGATGAGGTGACCGTTACCGTACTCGGTGTCAAAGGAAATCAGGTGCGCATCGGCGTCAACGCGCCCCGCGACATAGCGGTACACCGCGAAGAAATCTACGAGCGCATAAAGCGGGAGCAAGCAGAGCAGGCTACACAGCAAGATGAAGCCAAAGCCGTCCCTGATGCTGTTCCTGAGTAGTCAAACACTAGGGCAGGGATACGACCTCCGCCCCTGATCGGGCTTTGTGATGTTGCCTGTTCTCTTCCCCCTGTTGGCTTCTCTAAAAGAAGGCAAGGCTGTAACAGCGTGCCTGCAGCTCAGGGGGTAACCTGCGGTTGCGGATGCCGGTGGTACCGCATCTTGTTTTGGAGAGATGGCCGAGCGGCTGAAGGCGCTCCCCTGCTAAGGGAGTATGGGTTAATAGCCCATCGAGGGTTCGAATCCCTCTCTCTCCGCCAATCATAGAATAAAGACCCTTTCTTTCCAGTAAGTTACCTCTTCTGCAAGGGATTTCTCCGCAGGGCCATAAGGCACCGGCAGGTTTGTTGGCCGGGGCCGGGATCTTCTCGGCCGTCGGTAAGCTGGTCACTGGCGCCGGCACCCTGGTTATGAACTCCGCCCACGCCTGCATCATCCGGGCACGTTTGGCGAACAGGTCCCCGCGTCGGTAGGCCGCCTCTACCTGGTTTTCGATCCGGGTAGCAGCTGCTCCAGGTGTCCCCGCCAGCGGGCCGGGTTGGCCTGGTCCCGGTAGCCATGCGCCGCCGCATAGTCCAGCACGTCTTCCATGCGTCCCTGTAGCCGCCTGGCGGTCTCGGTCTTGGTGTTCCAGAGCGGGGTCAGGATTGCCAGCACGTCGTCCGTGCCGATGACGTCTACCGGCTTGGCGCCGATTACCGGGCAGGCATAGGTCTTGAGGGTACGGACCCATTGATGAGCATGTTCGGTATTCTTCCAGCCGCGCCGGTGCGCCCGGATGTACCGGGCGGCGCAGGTGGTGAAGGTGGGCCGGTTGCGGGCATTGCGGCGGGCCTCGATGGGATCGATACCGGCTTTGGCTTGCTTGCGATACTTGGCGGCCAGGTTGCGGGCCTCGGCCAGACTCACGTCCGAAAAGCCGCCTAAGCCCATCTCCCGGCGCTTGCCGTCGATGGTGTAACGCAAGCACCATTTCCGGGTGCCGGTCTTGGCAACGGCGAGCCACAGCCCGCCGCCGTCGTTGTACTTACCGGGTCCGACGTTCCGGACCTTACGGTCGGTAAGTTTGCCCATGACTCAGCCCAGGGTGCGCAGGGCGTCGGCAAATCGAGATACCGTATCCGACGCGCCGGTGGGGTGGATAACTCGAAGGTCCTTCTTAACCGGTTTCCCCTTCATTGCTCGGATTTCTTGCACGGCGGATAACCGCTCGATCTCGCCAAAGGCAGCAAGCCCGATCAGCAGGGCATCCCGGATGCGGGCGATAGTCTCACCGTTGAGAGTAAAGGTAGAATGGTCATTAGCCATGGCCGAACCTCCATACAGGTTGGGTTGTGGTCAGGGCCTCGGTACGGTTGCCGCCGTATCGGGGCCTGCCTATTCAGGTGACTCACCTTTTGGGCCACCTTGTAGGCACCCATTATAACGGGTTTCGGCGCATTGTCCAGGGCTGGATTGGGAGGGCAGTGGCTCAGTTTGAAAAATTTATGCTTGGCCGCTCACTTTCCGGCCCATTTAACGCCAGGACGCAAGGGCGCCAAGACGCAAAGAAAGAACAAAGAATCTTTGCGTCTTGGCGTCCTTGCGCCTTAGCGTTTCTTTCTCTGGGTTCTCTTTTTTGAATCGTTACTAAGCATGAACAACTACGGAACCAACAAGGAGCCGTGCCGTGGCGGCGATTGACGACCTGATTGTCCAGATCGAGGACCAGGCGTTGCGCGAGCGCCTGGCGGTGGAGCTGCGCCGCCTTACCAAGGAAAAGAAGTTCGGCCTGGTATTCGAGGACCACTTGCCGGAGCTGACCCCCATCTACGGCGCCAAGATACGCAGGCATAGCAAGGTGGCGCTGCGGGATGGGCCGCTGTTGGATCTGTGGCGGGTGCTGTCCATGCGCGACGGCGAGGCCCATTGCCGCAATATCGGCAGTGGCGAGACGCGCCGGATTCCGGTGGGTGATCTGGTGGTAGTGCGCCGGTTCGGCGAGCCCATCTTTCCCGCCCTGACGCCGGTGGACAAGGTACAGAACGGACCGGAGGATGCCCCTTGGCATACCCTGATCGAGGCCGACAACTACCACGCCCTGCAATTGCTGGAATATCTCTATGCCGGGCAGGTGGATTGCATCTATATCGATCCGCCCTATAACACCGGGGCGAGGGATTGGAAATACAACAATGATTATGTGGATGCCAATGACAACTGGAGGCATAGCAAATGGTTGGCAATGATGAGGCGGCGATTGAAGATCGCCGTTCGGTTGTTAAGGAAGGATGGAATCTTATGTATAACGATTGATGATTTTGAGCATCATCACATCAGAACTTTGATTTCCTCATCTCTAAATGAATTGTCATACCTCGGTACTGCTGTCGTTAGAACCAGCCCATCTGGACGGCCTTCCACTAGGGGATTTCGTGTAAACCATGAATACGCATTGTTTTTTGGTAAGGGTGAGAGTGCATCCATCGGTCGGGTCCCTATATCCGGAGGTCAACAGGTATTTTTCTGCGAGACTGATGATAAAGGGCCATTCGGTTGGCAAAACCTAAGAAAACGAGGTGGGGCAAATACGTTCAGAAAAGCTCGGCCCAAACAGTATTTCCCTCTTTATGTGACTGCTGATGGTTTTAGGGTTCCAGCCATGGATTGGAATAAAGAAACCCGGCAGTGGGATGTTCGGGACACTCCTAAAAAGGGGGAAGTTGAGATGTTTCCTATTGGCGATGATGGGCGAGAAAGAATCTGGAGCTTGTCTCCGGCAAAGATGATGGATGGATCGGAGGAATTTGAGATTCGAGAGAATTCAGATGGCAACTTTGTAATATGGAGAAAACTTCGCCCAAACCCGGAAGGTTCGCTGCCTTCTACATGGTGGGACTCAGATAATTACTCGATTGTGGCCCATGGGGCTTCGGAGCTTGAACAAATTCTTGGGAGAAGTGACCGCCCCTTTCCTTTTCCGAAATCGCCATTTTCTGTTGTAGACGCGCTTAGAGTATCTGGTGCAGCAAAGCCAGATGCCCTAATAATTGATTTTTTTGCTGGTTCCGGCACAACCCTTCACGCCGTAAATCTGCTTAATGAATTAGATAATGGTGTGAGGCGTTGCGTCCTTGTTACCAACAATGAAGTTTCCGAAGAAGAATCCAGAACACTTAGCGAGCAAGGTTTACATCCCGGAAACACGGCGTGGGAACAACACGGCATCTGCCAATCCGTCACCTGGCCCCGTTCCAAATACACGATTCTTGGCAAACGGGATGACGGCTCGGAACTGGACGGCGAATATCTGACCGGCAAGACTATCGAGAAGGAGAAGCCCCGCAAATTCCAGCAGATCGGTTTCACTTCCATCGAAGATTTGAATACCGCCGCCAAGAAGAAACAGTTGGTGGCCCTGATCGAGGGCATCCCGCAATCGGAGGTGAAGAAGGATTCCGCTTTCGTGGTCTCCGAGAAGCACCCGGCCTCTATCCTGTTCGACGAGTCGCAGGCCGATGCCTGGCTGGAGGCGCTGGAGGATCAGGAACACATCGAAGATTTCTACATGGTCACCGCCGGCAAGGCGACCTTCGACGGTTTGAGGGCGCGCATCCATGATCTGCTCGGGCCAGTCATCGTTACCGAGGAAGAAAAGCGCCCGATGCGGGAGGGCTTTGCCGCCAATCTGGAGTATTTCCGGCTCGATTTCCTGGACAAGGACCATGTGGCCCTGGGCCGCCAGTTCCGGGAGATTCTGCCCCTGCTCTGGCTGCGGGCCGGGGCCATTGGGCCACGCCCGGAGCTACCGGCAAACCAACCGCTTCCGGCTATGCTGATCCCGGAACGGAATCCCTTTGCCGTGCTGGTGGATGAAACCCGGTTCGCGGATTTTGCCGCCGAGTTGGACGGTCGGGACGATCTGACCCATGTCTTTCTGGTGACGGATTCGGAGGAGGCCTTCCAGGAGATGGCGGGGGAGTTGCGGGTGCCGAATCTGATCCAGCTCTACCGGGATTATCTGGAGAACTTTGTCATCAACAAGGGCGGGGATGGGACATGAAGTTCACCCGATATTTTCTCTACACCCGTCAACGGCCCGACCGGGCAGGAATCGAGCTGGCGTGGATCGAGGCGGTAGATCGCCGGCCATTGGCTACCTAGGTTCAAAAGGATGGCCGGATTCGCAAGTGGGGTTATATTGCGGAGGTGGAAAAATATCTGCGCATCGTCCTGCTCGAAGATGGCGAGACCGTCCATAACGCCTTTTTCGACCGGGACTTTCAGGAGCCATGAAATGAAGATCAAGTATTTCGAAGACACGGATACGGCGCACATGGAGTTGTCCGACCACCCCGTATCCGAGACCCGCGAGATCAGCGAGAATCTCTACATCGACCTGGATGCACAGGGCAATGTACTCGGTATGACGATCGAACATGCATCGGTTCAGGCGGATATGCGGGAGCTGGCATTTCAGCGGATCACCGCCGCAGGGTGAATCCGGATCTCCACCGAACGGCAAGCCGCCTGAGGCCTCGTAGGATGCGGTGAGCGCGGTAGGTCTTACAGGATGGCATCATAAAGCAAAACTGTTGACGGTGTTCCCCGAGATGGGTTACCGCTATCGGGAAACCCCGGGGGGAGACCGGAACTGAATGAGCAGACCCGGCTGAAGATCGAGGGCAAATCCGACCGCATCCGGGTACGCCAGTTGGTGACGATCGATGCCGACTTCGACGCCGAACGGCTGGCGGGCGGCCACATCTATTTCATGAACACCCAGAAGCTCGGTACCGATAAGTTGCTGACGCAGAAGGGGGGTGACAAGCGGACCCATTCCATCTGGGAGACCCTGACCAAGACCGCCCAGGCCGTGCCGGACCGTTTCTATGTAGTGATCGATGAGGCCCACCGGGGGATGCGCGGTGGCAAGGCGGCGGAGAAGGCGCGGACGATTCTGCAACGGTTCCTGCTGGGCAGCCCGGAGGATGGCCTGTGCCGGATGCCGCAGGTGATCGGGGTCTCCGCCACGCCGAGTCGGTTCGAGGAACTGCTGTTGTCGGGCACTACGCACACGGTGCACAAGGTCTATATCGAGGCCGAGGCCGTGCGGGAATCGGGGCTGCTCAAGGACCGCATCCTGATTCATTACCCGGATGCGGCCAGTCGGGCGGAGATGACGCTATTGGCCGAGGCGGCGCACCGCTGGCAGACCATCGAAAAGGGTTGGTCGGCCTATTGCCGAAATCAGGATGAAGAGATCGTGTGGCCGATCCTGGTGATTCAGGTGGAGGACGGCAGCGACAAGACGCTGACCAGGACCAACCTCAGCACCAGCCTGGCGACACTGGAGAGCGCCATCGGCCGCCGGCTGCGGGAAGGCGAGGTGGCGCACACCTTCAATGACAGCGGCGATCTGGACGTGGATGGCCGCCGGGTGCGGCGCATCGAGGCCTCCCGTATCGAGGAAGAGCGCAACATCGGGGTGGTGCTGTTCAAGATGAGCCTTTCCACGGGTTGGGACTGCCCCCGCGCCGAGGTGATGATGTCGTTCCGGCGGGCGCGGGATCATACCTACATCGCCCAGCTGCTCGGGCGCATGGTGCGGACGCCGCTGGCGCGGCGGGTGGAGGCCGATGCTGCGCTGAACGACGTGCATCTGTTCCTGCCCCATTACGACCGGGCCACGGTGGAATCGGTCATTGAGGATTTGAGGAACGTCGAAGACGTGCCGCCGTCCGAAACGGGCACCAGCCGGGAGTTGGTGACCCTGTATCGCCGCGAGGGCCTGGAGGAGGTATTTAAGGCGCTGGGCGAACTGGTGACCTACCGGGTGAATGCCGTGCGCAGGCAAAGTGCCTTGCGCCGCTTGATGGGATTGGGGCGCGGGTTGACCCATGACCGCATCGACGAAGACGCGCAAGGGACGGTGAAGACGCGGATTGTCGAGCAGATGACCGCGGAGGTGCAGCGGTTGCGGGATGCCGGGACGCTGGAGGAACGGGCCAAGCAGATTACCGGCATTGACCTGAAAACCATTGCCGTGGGGCATGGAACCGGCGTCGCGGAGGATGAAGGGGAGTACAGCATCGAGGCGGCTTCCGCCGACATCGACCGCCACTTTGAGCAAGCGGGGCGGCGACTGGGCAACGGGCTGCACATGGATTACTGGCGTTATCGGTCCGAAACAGGGGGGGATCGGGACGCCGATGCGGTGAAGGTGGAGGCGGTTGTGCTGGCCCAGGACCACGCGGGGATGAAGCGCCTGGAGGCCTTTGCGGAGGGCCAATTCGATACGCTCTATGCCCAGCACAAGCGGGATATTGGCAAGCTGAAGGAGCAGCGGCGGCAGCATTTTCAGCGGTTGCGCCTGGCTACCAGCGTTCCGCAGACGATTCCGTGGGTCTTGCCGGAGACCATCGACTTCCGCCGTTCCCCGACGGCCCCCGAGTACGCCAAGCACCTGTTTCTTGAAGATGACGGCAAGTTTCGGGCGGACCTCGGGACCTGGGAGCAAGGGGTGTTGCGGGAGGAACTTGCCGACTCGTCGGTGATCGGTTGGCTGAGGAATCTGGACCGCAAGCCTTGGTCGCTGGAGATTCCTTACGAGGAGGCGGGAAACGTGAAACCCATGTTCCCCGATCTGCTGGTGGTGAGGCGGGATGCAAAGGGTTTTCTGTGCGATATTCTGGAGCCCCACGATCCGAGCTTGAAGGATAATGCCGCCAAGGCCGTGGGCCTGGCCAAGTTCGCGGAGCGGCACTGGACCTTGTTCGACCGGATACAACTGATCCGCAAGCAGCAGGGAGCCGATGGGGTGGAGCGGTATTTCCGGCTGGATGTCGGGAATGATGCCGTTCGGAAACAGGTCTTGGCGGTGACTACCAACAGCCGGCTCGACCAGGTTTTCGACGCTGAAGCAGTGGTCCGCTAAAGATGCCGCTGACATTTCATCCCCAGCCCGGCATGGTGCCGATGTGTGACTTCAATACCGGTTTCGAGGCCCCGAGATGATCAAACGGCGGCCGGTGGTGGTGATCTCACCACGGCCCCGGCGCTCGAACCAGCTTTGCACCAGCGTGCCGCTGAGCACCACCGCGCCGAACCCGCTAGAACCTTTCCACCTTCGGATGGACCTGCGCTCGTTACCTGGCAAGCTGAGTAAGAAGGAGGCCTGGGCGAAGTGCGATATGCCGGCTACCGTTTCTCTGGAGCGGCTGGACCGGGTGTTGGTTGGGAAAGAGCCTAGTACCTCATTTCGCTTGATATTGCAGGTAGAGTCGCTTGAGCTTAATGCGAGCTTCCTCACTCTCAATGCTACGAATTTGCAATATCACATGAAACCAGGTACTAGTACCCAATTTCTGCATATTTTGCGGGTAACCCGTAGGGTGGGCTGTGCCTACCACTACCGTGCCTAGCTGGTGGGCGCAGCCCACCCTACGGGTCTGAGGTAGAGTCCGCTGTGTGGGCCTTCTAAATGTCAACACGACCTAGTTCGGTGAATGCAGGCCGATGCGGTTCCCCTCGGTGTCGAGGATCATCGCGATGTAGCCGAACTCGCCGATCTGTTCTTTGGGCTGCAGCACTTTACCGCCCGCCCCTGCAACACGATCGAGTGGAACCTGTAGGTCATCGCCCGCATCGAGCCAAATGGTCACGCCGCTGTCGGCGCTTGGCTTAAAGCCCATAAAGGGATTCAAGGAGCCGGAGATGCCGGTCTCCATCTGGGGGAACACTGCGCAGGTCCCAGCCGGGGTGACAAGATCGGGCATTGTGATACCGAGCAGGGTGCTGTAGAAGGTCCTTGCACGTTCCAGGTCGGTAACAGGGATCGCGAACCAACTGATGGCGTGTTCGTTCATGGGTGAGCTCCTGTGGGATAAAGAGGCCGATTCTTCGTTACGGTTGCATCTTCGTTGGGGCAATGTGATCCTCGCTCCATGTAGATCCCGAATGGTTCCCACCGGCAATGCAGGAACTCGCATTCCTTGCTTGTGCTTGATTCGACTCAGAAACCTGGATGATCAAACGATTCCGGGATGTGTCAAGTTGCGTGTGAGGTCTTCATCAAAGTTGCTCAACGCGTCGTTTCTTGTTGTCGTCGTAGTGACCATGGAGCGGCGTACTTAAGAACGCGGTGACCTACAATAGCTTGACTAGGGCTGCAATGACCGCAACCTGGGCGAACATCATCGGGACGATCCACTTGATCAAATCCAGCTTGACGTTCGCGATTTCGGTCTTGAGCTCCGAGCGGAGCTGCTCGATTTCTGAGCGGAGTTGCTCGATCCCGGCCTTGAGGTCCGCACGGACCTGTCCGATCTCTTCGCGCAGGCAAAGCTCTGTTTCCCGCAGATGGGCCCGGGTAGTGAGGTCGGGGAGGTGGGGATAGCGTTCTTCCAGACGCTCAATGGCCTCCGCGATCAGCTTCGCACGGGTCTTGTCGTCCGGCGCTGTGGCGAGCGCTTCGTAGAGCTGAACAGCGGAGGTCATAACGACAATCTGCCATCCGGTACGGATTTAGACAACCTCATGGGCGCTGGATGTGGAATGCGGACGGTTTGACGAAATAAGCTCGTACAGGCTAGGACGCGCCGTTCGCGACATCGCGAGGGAACAGAAATCGAGTATGAATTGGTCGGGGTGAGAGGATTCGAACCTCCGGCCCCTACGTCCCGAACGTAGTGCTCTACCAGACTGAGCTACACCCCGATTTAGTTAGTAGGTGCGCGCAACGGCGAAATCCGCCAGCTTCTTCAACGCCGTGCGCTGGACCGATTCGGGAAGCATCGCGGCCGATTCCTTGGCCAACTGTGCGTGTCGGCGCGCAACCGAGATAGTGTAATCAATGGCCTCTGTCGATTCAATCGCCTCGGCAACCGCATCGATTTGATCCCGTCCGCCGTTCTCGACGGCTTGGCGCAGGAGCCTGCGTTCCTGGTCGGTGCCTACCTCCATCGCCCGGATGATCGGGAGTGTGGGCTTGCCTTCGGCCAGGTCATCGCCCAGGTTCTTGCCTAATCGGTCATCGTCGGCATGGTAGTCGAGGGCATCATCCACCAATTGAAAGGCGATTCCGAGCTGGAGCCCGTATTGGGCGGCGGCGGCTTCCATTGCTTCCGGGGCTTGGGCAAGCACCGCACCTAGGCGAGTACCAGCCTCGAACAGGGTCGCGGTCTTGCGCTCGATGACTTCCAGGTAACGCGCTTCGGTGGTGTCCGGATCATTGCAGTTGAGCAGCTGTAACACCTCACCCTCGGCGATGCGGTTGGTGGCGTGGGAGAGGACGTCCATCACCCGCATGTTGTCCAGGTCCACCATCATCTCGAAGGCGCGCGAATAGAGGAAATCACCAACCAGGACACTCCCCTGGTTGCCCCATACCGCGTTGATGGTCTCGCGGCTACGGCGCAGCTCCGAACCGTCGACGACATCATCGTGGAGGAGGGTGGCGGTGTGGATGAACTCCACTACGGCGGCAAGCCCGGTATGTTGGTTACCCTGATAGCCGCAGGCACGAGCCACTAGGAGCACGGTGAGCGGGCGCAGCCGTTTGCCGCCACTCTCAATGATGTAGTGACCGATTTGGTTGATAAGGGTCACATCGGACTTGAGTCGTCGCAAGATCAAACGGTCGACGATCTGCATGTCCTCTGCGACGGGAGCGCGAATCTCCGACAAGTCCATACTGATGGGGAAGCGACTAAATGAAGATGGCGGCCAATGATGCTAGGGGCGGGGCAAGAGGCTGTCAAGCCGGCAATCCTTCTGTGTGACCTCCGGAAGGCCCCTCTGGGGTCTCATGGATTACCCTCGCTTGCCCGGTTCGGCCTGATACGAACGCTTTAAATCCGGTAGTGGCTCAGTTCGCGAAAAAACGGAAATTGCGAAAAAACGCAAGGACGCAAGGACGCCAAGGCGCCAAGAAAGAACAAAGAAACTTGGCGTCTTGGCGCCATTGCGTCGTGGCGTTAAATGGGCCGGAAAGTGAGCGGCCAAGCATAAAATTTTCAGACTGAGCCACTGCCTTAAATCCGGATGGTTTGACTCGATCGGCAGCACAAGCTAACATCCCTTTCCCTCGGCTTGTCCCGCTCCAGGGGCGCCAACCGGACAGATTGTTGGGGAGACGGGTTTCATGTACGCAGTAATTCAAACCGGGGGCAAGCAATACCGGGTTGCCGAGGGCGACACGCTGAAAGTCGAGAAAATCGCTGCCGAGGCGGGTGCGGCTGTCGAGCTCGACAAGGTGCTCATGGTTGCTGACGGTGAGGACGTCAAGGTTGGCAAGCCCTACCTGAACGGCGGCAAGGTGACGGCTACCATTAAATCCCATGGCCGTGGCGAAAAGGTCAAGATCATCAAGTTCCGCAGGCGTAAGCATCACCTGAAGCGCCAAGGCCATCGTCAGGGGTTCACGGAGCTCGAGGTTACCGGTATCAACGCCGGTTGAGGAGATATGGCACCATGGCACACAAAAAGGCAGGCGGCAGCTCCCGTAATGGTCGCGATTCACGGTCCAAACGCCTCGGCGTCAAGATCTACGGCGGCCAGGCGGTCCGGGCCGGCAATATAATCGTCCGTCAGCGGGGCACCGAGTTCCATAATGGCGAGAATGTAGGTCGCGGTAGGGATTACACCCTCTATGCGCTGGCGGAGGGTGTCGTGAAGTTCGCAGTCAAGGGCCCCAGGAACCGCAAGTACGTCAGCGTCGAGACCGCTTAATCTCCCCGTTTCCAGGTCCTATAGTTCCTAGGCGGAAAAGCCTCGTCGAGTGACGGGGCTTTTTGCGTTTTTGCCTGTGTTGTGATGTCTCCGGCCATGGTCCCCGTCAAACTTCGGAGTGTCAGGCAGGCAGGGGCAACAACAGGTCCTTAGAAAACAAGTCATGAAGTTCGTCGATGAGGCCAGTATCCGCGTCGAGGCCGGCGACGGCGGCAGCGGTTGCGTGAGCTTCCGGCGCGAGAAGTTCATCCCCAGAGGCGGCCCGGATGGTGGGGACGGCGGGGACGGCGGCAGTGTTTTTCTGGTTGCGGACGCCAATCTCAATACCCTCGTGGATTTCCGCCATCGACAAGGATTCCGCGCCGAGCGCGGAAAGGACGGCAGGGGCCGCAATATGACCGGTCGTAGCGGCGAGGACTTGCTGGTACGGGTTCCGGTCGGCACCCGGGTGCGGGACGAGGAGACCTGGGAGTCCATCGGCGAGCTCTTGCGTAAAGGTGAGCGTCTGCTCGTTGCCCAGGGTGGTTTCCACGGTATCGGCAACGCCCGCTTCCGGTCGAGCACCAACCGCGCGCCGCGCCAATCCACGCCGGGAACACCTGGGGAGCAGCGCCGGCTCCACCTGGAACTCATTCTGCTCGCGGACGTTGGGCTGCTGGGCTTCCCGAACGCGGGTAAATCGAGTCTGATCCGCAAGCTATCCGGTGCCCGGCCGAAGGTAGCGGGCTATCCCTTCACGACCCTGTACCCCAATCTGGGCGTGGTCAGCTCGGGAAACGGGCGCGGCTTCGTCGTCGCGGACATACCAGGTGTCATCAAGGGTGCGGCCATGGGGGCGGGATTGGGCATTCGCTTCCTCAAGCACCTTGCCCGCACCAGATTATTGTTGCATCTACTAGACATTGCCCCCCCGGACGATTTTGTGGATCCGGTACAACAGGTGCGCGAGGTCGAAAGTGAGCTCAAGGCCTACGATGGGAACCTGGCACGGAAGGAGCGTTGGCTCGTGCTCAACAAGCGCGACCTGCTGGAACCCGCAGACTTTGAGCGGCGGCGTACCGGGATCCTGGAGCGGCTCGGCTGGAGCGGCCCGGCATTTGGTATCTCCGCCGTCACGGGCGAGGGTACGGGGGATCTGACGCGGGCCCTGATGCGGTATCTGGACCAGGAGCGCCGGGAAGCAGCGATCGAGCCGAGCGCGACTGCCCCGGACCAAGCTGTGGATAATGGGGGTGATTGGCATCCCTTGGCATGAAGGATACATGAGTAAACAAATCTGCCCGTTAGCATTTTTCATTCGCACTCCAAGACGTCCGGTAAACCACCCCGGTCCGGCAAGGCGAAGCAGAATAGTACCAATGCCGTTAAGTTAAGCGTTACCGGTCGGCAAAGTAAGCGGAAAAAACTACGCATCACGCGAATCCTCATGAAATTGTCATCCCGAACCGAAGGGAGGGATCTTGTTCGCGCCGATTCGCGCGCTTCGTCGTTTTCTCTTTCGTATTCCGACCCACCACGACAAGCGGCCAACAGCTAACTTATGGTATTGGGTATCATGAAGGATGAAGTCAGCCCGTGATCTCCCGCGACGGCATCCGCAATACCAAACGTTGGGTCGTCAAGATCGGCAGCGCCTTGCTCACCAGGGATGGCCGGGGGGTTGATCGGACGGTCCTGGCCCCTTGGGCCGACCAGGTAACCGGATTCCTGCGCAACAGGGGCGAGCTGGTGGTCGTCTCATCAGGTGCCGTCGCCGAGGGTATGGCCCGCATGGGTTGGACCCGACGCCCCAAATCCCTGCATGAGCTGCAGGCCGCTGCCGCCATCGGCCAGATGGGCCTGATCCAGGCCTACGAGGCCTGCTTTCAGAAGCGCGGCATCCACGCGGCACAGATTCTGCTCACGCGGGAAGACCTGGCCGACCGGGGGCGCTACTTGAACGCCCGCAGCACCTTGCTTTCCCTATTGCGGCTCCGGGTGGTGCCGGTGGTCAACGAGAACGATACGGTCGCCACGGACGAGCTAAGGTTCGGGGACAATGACACCCTGGCCGCCCTGGTCGCCAACCTGGTCGAGGCCGATCTGTTGATTCTACTCACCGACCAGGAGGGCCTGTGTGACCGCGATCCCCGCTTAGATCCGGACGCCAGGCTCATCTCCGAGATCCGGATCGACAATCCCCGGCTCGATGCCGTAGCCGGCGGCAGTGTCAGCGGATTGGGTCTGGGCGGCATGGTGACCAAGGTACGCGCCGCACGGCTCGCAGCCCGTTCAGGGACCGCGACCGTCATCGCTCCGGGAAAGGAGGATGATGTGCTGCGGCGGGTCGGTGCAGGTGAAGGGGTCGGGACCCTGCTGACCCCGGTCCAGGGGCCTCAGGCCGCCCGCAAGCGGTGGCTGGCCGGTCAGCTTCAGGTCCGAGGCAGGCTTATCTTGGACGCTGGTGCAGTGCATGCCCTGCAGGGACAGGGCAAGAGCCTCCTGGCGGTGGGGGTAAAGGAGGTGCAAGGCACTTTCCAGCGCGGTGAGGTCGTAGCCTGTGTCGACGAGCAGGGCCATGAAATCGCCCGTGGGCTTGTCAATTACGATGCCCTGGAGTCGGATCGCATCAAGGGCCAGCCTAGTACCGGATTCGAAGGGATCCTGGGCTACCTGGACGACGAAGAACTCATTCACCGGGACAATCTTGTACTACTTCTTCCCGGCAGGCCGCCAGCCGGGTGATTAAGACCTCATTTTACCTCGATTTAGCGACAGGCAAATCGGCTCACCAAGATATGAACCGATTCATGAAGGTCATGGGACGACCGATGCTGCGATTCATGTCCGCCATGTCACTCTGCATCTTCGCGGTGGTGAAGGTCATGGACTGAATGCCCTGCTCTACGCCCTCCATGCTCGCCAGCATGGGTTTGAGGATGCCGACGTCCTGTGAGATGGATTCGACGCCGACGCCAGCTTCCAGCTGCTGGAAGCTGGCGACTGGTAGCTGGAAGCTGAAAAGGCGATACGCATTCGTCCCGATTGCCCGCGGGTAAGGGCTCAGCTGACCAGGTTGGGATAGAGAGCGGCGGCCAGGGCAAAGAACTCCCGTGCCCCCTTACCCCGCGGCTCTAGCTCGAACACTGCCAATCCCTCGCTGAAGGAGCGCCGAAAAACGGTGCGCTGGCACAGCCGCGGCTTGAGGAACTTGATGCCCGGCAGCGAAACCAGCGCGGCGGCGGCTTCATCGGTCTCGCGGACGGCATGATGGGTGTCGCCACGGTTTATGAAGCCGAGGATGTCCGCTGGCTTGTCTCTTTGTACCGAGTTCACCAGACGGATGTAACGTTGCGTGGACCAGATATCCGCTTGGGAGGGGGGCACGGGGACGACCACCCGATCACACAGCGCCAAGGCCCGATGCATCGAGTCCATATCCGCTGTACCAACGTCGATCAGGGTCTCATCCGCGGCATTCAGCCGCTCCGGGGTCAACCCCGATTTGTCCCCGATACGCAACGGGGGATCGAAGCCTTCTTCCATGCGCACCTCTACCACATCGGCCAGGGTCGCTTGGGGATCGGCGTCGATGAGCTGGACCTTCACCTCGGCCATGGCGAGCCATACCGCCAGGTTGAAGGTGACGGTGCTCTTGCCTGACCCGCCTTTGAAACTTCCGATTATGGTTATCATCAGCTTTCACGCCCTCCTGGTCGGATGAACGGCTTCGCGGCTACCTTCTTATGGACTCATAAAAAATTCAAGTGATGCGCATTTTTGTATCGCAACCAAAATACCATTCATCATGATTCCCTTGTAAGACTCATTATTTCGTCAGTAGACATTTTCGCTGACGCTATCCCTCTGAATTTTCCAAATTTTCCCGTTACATTCGGCGCGCCGGTTTTTACGATATAAAATCGACTACTATCTTCAACAAAATCGATTTCTGTTTCGGGAGATATCCCTAAAGCTTCTCTTACAGCTCGAGGAATCGTAACTTGGCCTTTTGTAGTAGTAACTCGCATTATTCCGTATCTCCGATAGGGTAAGGATCAGGTTAAAAAATGGATGTCCTTTTCTTTCCGTATTTCTGGTAAGTAATCATCCAATACAATTATTCTTAGATCATCAACATGTTTTAGCTTTTTATCATTGGTAAGAAATGCTTCGCAACCAACAGAAAGAACTGCAGTAATCTGTAAGGCATCAGGAGTTCGTAGGTTATGACGACTCCGAAGTTCTGATGCCTGGTCGGCTACCCCGGCACTAATCGGGACAAGTTCAAAATTTCGGCTGTTCTGGAGAATATCACGGTATTCATTTTCAAGGGAGATTTTCCCTTCACGCCTCGGATACACAAGAACCTCGGTAAGCGTGATCACTGAACCATAACCCTTGATGATACCCTCGTCAATCCTTCTAATAATATCCCGTATCATTGGAAGATAAACAGGGTGACGTTCGACAAAATAGATAAAAGGAGATGTATCGAATCCCAGTCGCCTTATTTCTGTAAAAACAGTATCAGGAATTATCATAAACGGTGATTCCATTCATCTCTCAGTTCGTCGACATATTTTTGGGCATTAACACCTTCCCATATTTTAGATCCCAGTCCTTCAAGCTCAACCAGTCTTCGCTGTTTTCTATCTTGTTCGGATTTTACTATCAGCTTTTTACTGATAAGAGAAATCAGTTCCAACTGCTCCGTCGCCGGTATCGGATTTATGTATTGCTGATATAATTGTTCAATATTCATGCTTTAATACCTTTGAGTCAACTCCACTACAACTTTTGGTATTCAGCTAACGCTTGGGCTCAGGCGCCCAATGCCGCGTGGCACTGAGCTTGAAAGTTCCTGAGGAGCTGGACCGCGGCATTGGGTCGCCTGCAGCCGAATGTTAGACGAATGATCTGTTAGACGAATGATCTGTGAAAAACGACCTATCAATTGAGCCTGGCCCCTTTTCCTTATAGTTTTTTAATCTCTTCGATTGAAAGCCCTGATGTTTCAGCAATAATCGTTATGCTGATCTCTTTTTGCTTCAATGCCTTTGCTACTTCAATTTTACCTTTCTTCTCCCCTTCTTTTAATCCCTCTTCTTTCCCAATTTTCTCCCCAAGCTGAAGCCCTTCCTCCTTACCCTCCTTTAATCCTTCTTCTTTACCCTCATTCCTGATCCTCTTCTTGACTTTATAAGGCAAAACCCATCGCTCACTTGCCTGAAGTTTCTTGAAGATCCCCGACTCGACAAAACTATGATAGGTTTCATCGCTGATGATGAGATGATCGATCACTTCGACCTTGAGGAATTTACCTGCCTGAATAAAATGATCGGTGAGATCCTCATCTTCGATTGAAGGCGTCACATTTCCACCGGGGTGGTTATGGACCATGATAACCTGAACGGCGAGCTTGTAAATCGCCATGCGGAAGGCTTCTCTGGGGTTGATGCCCACCATGTTGGAAGACCCCAGGGCGACCAACTCGATATAGAGGATTTTGTTCGCCTGATTCAAACCCACCATCCAGAAGTGTTCCTGACCTTGACCGATTTTATTCTCTCTCCGGAGAATCTGGCGCATGATCAGATAAATATCTTCCGAACCCTTTACGGTGACTTTTTGTTGCTTGCTTAATTTGACTTCCATTGCGGGACCCGACATATAGGATACCTAACGCGAAGGTTAGGCGGTTACATTAATACAGGACAGCACCAAATTGAAATAACGTGGTCTGTCCCTGAGGTATCCCCACATTATTGCAATCTAAAACAACGAGTTATGGAGCGAATGAGCGGCCACGATGCCCTGATGGCTCGTTCCCACGCTCCCGCGTGGGAATGCCGTTGTGGCCGCTCCAGCGGCCAAGGTTTCATGACGCTGGAGCGTCTGGATTTGCTCCCACGCTGGAGCGTGGGAGCCAGAGGCTGATTTGTGGGGATACTTCAGGGTCTGTCCCCGTTTTTACCTGCGTTTTTACCCGGATTTGCCTTGTTATGCTTTAATTTCTTCAATAGGAAGTATTTGTTTACCATGTCGCACGGTGAGTATTATTACCTCAGTATTTTCATATTTATATATAATTCGATAATTGCCACTTATAATTTCACGGAAAGCCTTGTTCTTGATTTCAGGCACTACACGCCCACTTTCAGGAAATTCATCCAGTCTTTCAACCAGAGTAAATATTTTATCTACCCATTTTTCAGCGGCTCTTGGTTTATCTTGTGCAATATATTCAGCAATTTCAGATACTCTGTCTATAGCTAGTGGAGACCAAGTTATACTCATTTATTCAACCTGGCTAATATCATTTTCTTTGCGTTATGATGCTCAACACCGTTCCCCTCATTCAATTGCACAATAGCTGTTTGAATGTCTTCAAGTAATTCAATTTTTTCCCGCATTGCTTCATATTCAGCCACATCAAGAAGAACACCTACACCTTTACCATGCTGTGTAATTACTAAAGGTCTTTTAGTTTCATGGACTTGTTTGATGAATGATGCGACTCCTGACCGAAATTCGGACATTGGACGAATGTCTTGATCAATGATTGGATGATGCATATCTCACCTCAAAAACGTACTCAATTTTGTACAGTATAGCGTACTTCCGGCGAGATGTCTTTTTAGAGCATAATGTCTGAATCAGCCGCCGACGAAGGAGGTTGGTTGAATTTGTCTTGTTGGGCAAAAGGTGCTCCACACTAGAGAATAAGCCATTTTTAGCCGACAGTTTTCACTGTTTTGCGACGAACTCTCCGATAGGGGAAGGATCAATGCCATTAAGTTAGCTGTCGGCCGCTGGTCGTGGTAGGTCGGGTTAGGCGCGTGCTTCGGTGTTCGGTTGGGTCACAGGATTGAGGCGCGCCGTAACCCGACAGACGATGATGGGAGCCAGCCTGGGATGTCGGGTTACGGCGCGTTCAGCCTCGGTTGTCCACGCCCGCATCGCAAGGCGCGCCTAACCCGACCTACAAAACTTAACTTAATGGCACTGGGGTAAGGATCAGGTTAAAAAATGGGTGTCCTTTTCTTTGCTCGGTGACATAGAACTCCTGAAGAACCTGAGCGGAAAGTGCAAAATTCTCAGTGTCAATAAGCTCCAAGGCCCGATCACGCTTGGCCTTGTTAACCTCATCGCAAGTCGCAGCGTAGACCAAAACATTAGTATCAACAAAAGAATCAACGCTCATACAAGTCGTCTCGTGTCCAAGACTTTGAACCTATTCGAGCACCAGTTTGAACGCTCAATTCCCTTATTTTCAACCGAGCCTTTTGTACTGTGCTTTCACGATTCGCAATCTCAATGAAGTATTTCTGAATCAGACTATTTACAGATGAATTATTTTTAGCCGCATACATTGCGACCATCGATAACACTTGGTCATCGATACTCAATGTAAGGTTTTTCATAATATACACTTTACCTTTATATATCTTAAATTGTCATAGAAACTAATGGCGACATAGCGCCAGCATAAGCTTTCATGCCGGTCGGTTTGATGTTTTTATTACGCTGCTTTACCATCTTACTCACTAAAACTTTCTATCTTCTCTTTACATAATTGTTCGGTCAAGTTTTGCGCTAGTCCAAAACTATGCACTTTAGTGCAAGGCTTTAGCTGCTACACAAGTAGGCTACAATTGGCTAATGAGTGACCAAAGACGTGGTAGTCATACCGTTAGCATTTTAATGGTCCATTAAGAAAACGATATTGGGGAAAGCATTTTTGGGCGATAGGGTATGGTGCCTGGACAACAGGAAATGTGACAGATGAAATGGTTCAAGAATACTTGGAACATCATCGTCATCCATCCAACAAGGATTCAGGAAACATTATCTTAGAATGATTTGGGACTTTCAGTCCAGGAGCAACCTATGCACTTTAGTGCATAGTGGTTGAGTCTCTCTACGGAGAATCTGGCGCATGATCAGATAAATGTCTTCCGCACTATTTACGGTGACTTTCTGTTGCTTGCTTAGTTTGACTTCCATTGCAGGGCCTTTTACAGAAGGGCTAACATTGCAAATCGGCTCCCCAAAAAGCACAGCGACGGGGAACGGATAACCCAATCGGTCCTCACAGCGGACTTTACCCACTCAAACCTTATCACGCCGCTTGTTTGGCTACAAACACCGCTCGCGCAGCCCGGATGCCGCGCAGGTACTTGGTCTGACGCCGGGCACAAAGATCCGTGAGCGATGCCGGTGCGCCGACCGCCGTTCCGAATGCCTTGAGAAGACGCTCGGAATAGCCGATAAATTGCTTCCCATCAATGCTCAATCGCGCGAGGAGCTTGGGTTCTCGTGCCTCGATGGATCCAGACTTATCCTCACGTAACGCCCGGCCCGTCCAGTCGACCAGCTCCAAGTAGTCATCAAAGGCAAAAGGCACCGCCCAGGGAGTCCGTGCAGTGGCATCAAAGGGCATCAGCGGGGCTTGGGGCAAGATTTGCGTCTCGGCCTCCGGTCGTAACCGCTCCCCGTCGAGTACTGTGTCAGGATCTTTAACGGTTGCAGTCTCCCGCGTGGTTTTGGATCCAGTCTCCTCCGGCAAGCCGACGACGCGTTCCTGAATCGAGGTATAGTCCGAGGTCTCCGGCGTTTCCGCCAGCCCCGCCCGGACCGGATTGAGATCCACATAGGCCATCGCCGCCAGCAGCGCCCCTTCGTCGAGCAACGCCTGGCTCTTGAAGCGACCCTCCCAGAAACGCCCCTTCACCCCATCCTCCGCATTGGCCCGGCGGGCGATGTGCTCGTTGAGGGTGCGCATAAACCAGGACAAATCATGCAACCGCTCCCGATAGACCTCGGCAAGCTCTCCAACCTTGGCAATCTCCGCCTGGGTCATCTCCGCTCGTGATGCCGAAAGATACCTCGTCACCAACAAAGGCCCGGTGAAGAGCGCCGTCCAGCGCCTCAGTACCTCTTCCAGCGACCACTCCAAGACCCGTTCCCGGTCGATGCGTACCACGATGTGGTAGTGGTTACTCATCACCGCATAGGCGGCCACGTCGATGGCAAACAGGGTCGCAAGCTGCTGCATACGCTCGACAATCCAGCCGCGGCGGTGGTCGAAATTCATGCCTGAGAATTGATCCTCGCCACACAAGAAGGCACGGCGCACGCAGCGGCATACGCAGTGATACCAAGGGGTATCTTCAAGGGAGACAAGAGCAGAGCGGGGAGCGGTCATGATAGGTTCTCTGTGGTTCCGTGTCGAAAGGCAGCTTAGTTTGGGAGGGAAAAGATGTCAAACAAAGTGGGTGTCCTTTTCTGTTCTCTGTTCTTAGTGTTCTTAGGATCAGGTTAAAAAATGGGTGTCCTTCTCTTTCGGCACTTTCGGCACTTTCGGCAGGTTAAAAAATGGGTGTCCTTCTCTTTCGGCAAAATGTTAGGCGAATGAGCTGCAAACAAAATGGATGTCCTTTACTACTCTCATTCGCGGGGTAGCAAGCTGCTGGATGCGCTCGACGATCCAGCCGCGGCGGTGGTCGAAATTCATACCCGAGGCGTGGTCCTCGCCACACAGGAAGGCACGACGCACACAGCGGCATACACAGTGATACCAAGGAGTGTCCTCAAGGGAGACAAGAGCAGAGCGGGGAGCGGTCATGATAGGTTCTCTGTGGTTCCGTGTCGAAAGGCAGCTTAGGCAGCTTAGTTTGGGAGGGAAAAGATGTCAAACAAAGTGGGTGTCCTTTTTATTCGAGATCCGCCTCGGATTCAGTAATGAGAAAGCGTTGCAACAGAGCACCTGCCAGGTGAGTCCACGAAGAGAGACAGTTTACCAGTAACCCACTGTTTTGTAACGAAATGCTCCCATAAATGGCTCAGCTAGTTCACGGAAACAGGTTTCTTTTATTATGGCCAGTTGACTATGCTATCATTTAACAATTATTAGCCACCACCGCTGAAATAATTGCTGAAATAATTGCTGCCACTGCAGCAATGATTGAGGCTCTTTTGCTATTATTTATTTGTGATTTTGCAATTGTCAATTCCTGAGACATGCTTTCTTTGTTTAGTTGGAGTTCTTTAAGAAATAATTCCTTGGTCTGCTCAAGCTGAACATTTGCTATATTTATATTTTGTTCCTGGTGCGCTTGATTTGAAATGAAATCCAGTAAAGAAACTATATGAGTAATTTCAAGAGGGGTTCCTTCTTCTTCTTTTGTATCTTCATCATATTGACTACCACGTAATGCGTATCTAATTTGTAGTGTATAAAAATTCTCGTTCTTAGACGATATGTTTCTTGATTTTCTGAACAATCCAGGAAATTCAGCAAGAATTTTTCTTACCTTGTCTTCTGGAATACCAGTATTTTTCGATATGAACAGAGGTGTACGGCTTTTGTGCTTTGTTAATCCAAGATGAGAAACAAGCGCTATGAGGCTATCTTGGTGATTGCTGTACTTCATGAGGTTTCCCTCGTTGTGCCTAACATGCAATCGACGGCTTCGCCGCCGCAGCTAAAGTACCTATATTTATTAACATGTTCCTAAATATAGGTACCGGTACCTAATATTAGGTACCTAAATATAGGAACCTACATTTAGGTTCCTATATTTGGATACCCTCAATGAATATCGCTTTATGGCTCTGATCGTTTATCGAACGATTCGACCTGTAACCTGTAAGCTGGGTTTCGTTCCTCAACCCAGCCTACGCGGGCTACACCCTTTTTCAGACCGCCTCTCAGCGGTCGGTTGCCGCGCCTTGTGGCTGCGACCCCCCCGGCGGTCTCTGCCGTGGTTTCAGTTGCCCCGGCGCCCCTTGTGGGACGGTCATACGCTCATAACCGTCGGGAACCTTGAACAAGTCATCGGGCTGCTTGCCGAGGCGGATGTTCTTCAGGTTTGCTAATCATACCTCCCGGGAACTCCTGACGCAAGGCGAGACCGAGTTCGGGATCGAACCACTGGAAGGTCCGCGTCTCCGGCCGACCGGGCATGGTCACGACCAGCTCCCATTTCTCGACCCGGCGCCCGTTCAGCTCCTCCGGGCCAACAAACTTGAGTTGTCTAGTCTGCCCGTCGAACAGCTCCTGACGTAAGGGGACACCCCGCTCCTTATCGATCCACTGGGTGCTCTTCATGGGCTGTTCCGAATGGGAAGCGGAAGCGACCATCTCCCACTTGACGGCCGTGCGTCCGCCGATCTTCTCCTCCCCGAGCTGTCGGCAAGTCAGCCCCAGCATGTCGCCACAGGGATCCTTGGCCTGGATTGGCCGCGTGCCTGGCATGGTACCGCCCGGTCTGCCCAGCGGTCGCTCCATGTACTTTTTCCGGTCCGGAAACAGCATCCATTCGACACCGCGACCTTCATCGGTTATCTGGATAATCTGTTGTCCCTGCTGGGACAGCTCGGTGCGCGTCCGCTTGTCGCCCACGAACAACTTGCCGGCGGATAGCTTTCCTTGGGGCCCCTGCTGGGACACCTCGGCGGAGAACTGGGTGCCGGCGAGCACCGTGCCGGAAGCCGCCGCCAACAGCCCGATGGCCAGCGAGCGCCAAATCGTCGGTATCGCAATCTTCATCTCGGTTTCACCCCTGTTCATCGGGTTGGAAGGCGTCGATTCGGCACCATTGGTAGGGCAGCACTGGTCACCGTGCAGAACGAATCAAGGCCCTGATGTCAGTCAAAGCTCGGTCCCTGGCCATCATCCGCTTTAAGGCGTATGCCACGCCGCCTGGGCTTTTTCTGGATCGACGCCGGCTTTGCCGTTTTCGGCTTGGCCGTGGTCTTCTTTGCCACCGGTTTCTCCGTAGCAACCCGCTCCTTGCGGGTATCGTCGGCGGCCTCTTTGCCGGTTGCCTCTCTCTGCGCCGCCGATGCATCCTGTTCCGCCGTCACGGCTGGATCGGTTTGCGGTTTTGAGACCATTTCCTCCGCTGCATCGGAAGCCGCGTCCGTCACTGCCATCGGTTTTGCATCAGTCGCCGGTGTCGCCCCGCCGGCCGCTTGGGGTGCGCTTGAGGTACCGGCCTGCTCCGCCTGAACCTCCGGCGTGCTTTGCCGTGACTCCTGTCCGACGGTCAGGGTATCCTTCCGCGACTCAACACCGGTTGCCTTTTCCCGTGCGGCTGGTGTATCCGTCTCCTCGGTCTGCGGCACTGAGGCTGTCTCCTCAGGCGTGCTCGATGGGTGCTCGGTCCTCGCCGCGGCACTGTCCGACGGCGGCGGTACCGGCGCGCTACCGGATCCCGCAACCGAAACGGTCGGGGAAGTACCGGAACCACCTGACAGGCCCCCACCACCTGCGCCCGGCACGGCTGGCGGGGCCGGCGGCTTGGGCGTGGGCCATTTCTTTTTCACCCAGCCCATCAGAAAATCGTACAACAATAGAAAGAGCCCGCGGATCAGGTAAAAGCCCATGATGATCCCTTCCACCAGGTAGCCCCAGACCTTGGTCAGGATGCCGGTCCGGGGCTCCTTCTGCTTGGGTTCCTTCTCGATCTTCGGTTCCTCCTCGGCCTCTGCCGTTGCGCAAGGCACGCTTGTGCCGGCCGGTGCGGTTGCTGCCGCCACCTCGCACAGGTCCTTGCTGGCGGCGACGCAGCCCAAGGGGATCACAATGAGCGTGAGCAGGGTCGAGACTAACACCCCGGAGGCCAGCGAGATCGCCATGCCCTGGAAGATCGGATCGGTAAAGATGACGCTGGAACCCGCCACCAGGGCCAGGGCGGTGATAACGATGGGGCGGGTCCGGGTCTTACAGGCCCGGATGACGGCCTCGGCCACGGGCACCCCCTTCTGTACCTCGTGGATCGAGAAGTCCACGAGCAGGATCGAGTTACGCACGATGATGCCGGCCAGGGCGATCCAGCCGATCATCGAGGTCGCGGTGAACTCACCACCCAGTCCCAGCTTGAACATGATCAGGTGGGCCGGGATGATCCCTAACAGGGTCAGGGGAATGGGCGCCATGATCACCAGGGGGATCCGGAAGTTGCCGAATTCCCAAACCACCAGGATGTAGATGAGCACCAGAGCGACCATGAAGGCGGCGCCCATGTCGCGGAAGGTCTCGTAGGTGACCGTCCACTCGCCGCTCCACTCCCAGGCCGAATACCGATCGTTGGGGGGGGGACCGATCCAGTAGGCCTGTGGGACCGAGCCATCCGGTGCCACATAACCGGCGGTATCCATCGCGTCCCGGATCTGGAACATGGCATAGACGGGCGCGGCCAGGGTACCGCCCACGTCGGCAACCACGAACTCGACCGCACGCAGGTCCTTGCGGTAGATGATGGCCTCCTCGGGTACCCGCTGGAAGGCCCCGAGCTCCCGCAGTGGAATGGTGAATCCGCCACTGGACTGGATCGGCAGATCGCCCAGGCGTTCGATCTGGGAACGCTCCGCCAACGGGACCTGCACGACGATCTCGATGGGTTCGTGGCCCGCCTTCTGTTTGACGTCTCCGATCGGCGCCCCGCCCAGGGCCATGGCCAGGTTGCGATTGATCGTATCGACAGAGATGCCACGGCGCACCGCCTTTTCGGTATCCACGTCGAAGCGCCAGTAATCGTAGGTGTCGCGCAGGTAGTTGTCGACGTCGCGGGCACTCTCGGCCTGGGCGAAGAACTCGGTCATATCACGCGCGAACTGGCGGCGGATCTCCGGTGTCGGACCATGGATCTCTGCCACCACCGACTGTAATACCGGCGGCCCCGGCGGCATCTCGACGACGGCGATATTGGCACCGGCCGCCTCGGCCAGCTCCGCCAGCATCTCTCGGGCCGTGACCGCCAGCTCGTGACTGCTCCGCTCGCGGTCGTTCTTGTGCAGGAGCTGCACCTGGAGCTCGCCCTGCCAGGGGTCGGACCGCATGTAATAGTGGCGCACCATGCCGTTGAAATCGAAGGGTCGTGCTGTGCCCGCGTAGAGCTGGATGGCCGTTACCTCCGGCAGGGTGCGCAACGCTTCTGCCATGCGGTGCGCGAGGTTGGCGGTGACCGGCAAGGCCGTGCCTTCCGGCATGTCGATCACGACCGAGAACTCCGGCTTGTTGTCCAGGGGCAACATCTTCACCGGGACCCACTTGAAGTAGAAGAAGGCACAGGTGAAGAGGAAGATGCCCCAGAGGACGAGGCGGAAGAGGGTCCGTCTGCCCTTGCGCTCGATGAGGGGGGTCAGGACCTTGCGGAAGCCTTTCTCGAGCCTTTCCGCTCCCTTATGCTCACGTCTTTCCGCCGTCTCCAGGTAGCGCATGGAGGGCCGCAGCCACTTGGACAACGCAAAGTAGGGGGTGAATACGAAGGCGGCGAACAGGGAGATAAACATGGCCACCGAGCCCAGGGCCGGGATCGGCTCCATGTAGGGCCCCATCATGCCGCTCACGAAGCCCATGGGCAGCAGCGCGGCGATGACGGTAAAGGTGGCGAGAATGGTGGGGTTACCTACCTCGCGTACCGCGTCCACCGCGGTCTCGTCGTCGGTGCGCCCCTCCTCCAGCCAGCGCCGGTAGATGTTCTCGATCACCACGATGGCATCATCTACCAGGATGCCGATGGAGAAGATGAGGGCGAACAGGCTCACCCGGTCGATGGTGTACTCCCAGACCCAGGCGGTAAAGATGGTCATGAGCAGGACCACCGGGATGACCAGCAGCACCACGATGGCCGGCCGCAAGGCCCGGAACGCCCCCCAGACCAACAGGAAGACGAAAAAGGTGGCGATGAACAGCTTCTTGATCAGGTCCGAGACCTTATCATCCGCGGTTTCCCCATAGTTGCGGGTGATACTGACCGCCACATTGTTGGGGATCCGCTCGCCCTTGATCTGTTCCACGCGCTCGATAATGGCGTTGGCGACGGTGACCCCGTTGGTCAGCTCCTTCTTGGCGATGGCAAGGGTGACCGCGGGCACTCCATCGGCCTTCAGGTCTTCCAGTGCGGCCGGCCCCGTGTAGTAGGCCACCAGTTGCTTGGCGTCCTCCGGACCCTGGACGACCCGCGCCACATCGCGCACATAGATGGGAACATTCTGGTGGGTCCCCACCACCAGCCGATTGATCTCGTCGGCGCTCTTGAGGAAGGAGCCGGTGGTCACCGAAAAATGGGCGCCGCTCGACTCCACCCCGCCGGCCATGGTCTCGGCATTGGCGGTCTTGAGGGTCTGGGCGACCTGATCCAGGCTGATGCCGTAGCCGGACAGGCGCTCGGGGTAGACGTCCACCGTCACCTGCTCGCGGCGGCCGCCCACGATAAAGGCGTTGCCCGTGTCCTTGACCTCCTTGACCGCTTGGAGCACGTCCTGGGCGAGGAGGCGCAGCTGCCCGTCGTCTACGTCCGGCTGGCCGTCCTGGTCCAGATCCTTCGACCACAAGGTAAGGGTGACGATGGGTACGTCGTCGATGCCCTTGGTCTTGACCAAGGGCGGCATGACCCCCGGTGGGATCTTGTCCATGTTGGAGGCGAGCTTGTCGTTCACCTTCACCAACGACGGACCCATCCGCTCCCCCACCTCGAACTCGACGGTGACCAATCCTCTATTGCGTTGGGATGCCGAGTAGACGTGCTTGACCCCTGGAATCTCGCTCATGATGCGCTCGAGCGGCTGCATCGCCAGGTTCGACACCTGCTGGGCGGAGGCCCCTGTATACTGCACCATGATGTCGATCATGGGCACCGAGATCTGGGGATCCTCTTGGCGGGGCGTCATCACCAGACCGAGCAGGCCCATCAGGAGCATCGCGACAAAGAACAGAGGCGACAGGGGGGAGCGGATGAAGAATCGCGCCGTGCGCCCGGCGATGCCGAGGTGTTCATCCGTGTACTTGGGTTTCCGACCCTCGGGACTCGTCAGGGTCTGGTCTTCATTCATCGTTCAATATGCCCATCTTCAGGCTGCCGTTGTTGCTGGGTGGACCAACCGGCGGCGACCCCCGGCGGCGGGTCCGCCAGGATCCGCTCGTCCGGGCGCAGACCGCTGAGCACGGTGATCAAGCCGTCCGGAAGCGGCTCCCCGACCCGGATGAGGCGCAACTCGGCATGGTCCTGCTCATCGAGCACATAGACCCCCGGCAGGCTGCCGTTGTAGCGGATCGCCGACTCGGGGATGACCGGGTTGGCGCGCATGGGGGCCTGGAAATCCGGCACCAGCACCTTGGCGTACATCCCCGGCTCGGATACGCCCTGGGGCAGGTCGAGCTTGACCTTGACCGTATGCCGCTGGGGATCGGCCATGGGGAAAATCTGGGCCACCCGGGCCGGCACCCGCCGGTGGTTCACATCGAGCTCGGCGTGGATCATAAGGCCCTCGCGCAGACCTGGCCGCAGTCGCGCCGGAACATCCACCTCGACCTGTAGGTACTGGACATCGGCGTAATTGAGCAGCGGTTGACCGGGCTGCACCGTATCGCCGACCTCGATGAATTTCTTGACGATGACACCGTCGAAGGGTGCGATGCTGCGGGCATCGCGCAACTTGGAATCCAACGCCTGCAGCTCCGCCTGCAACCGCATGAGGGTGCTGCGTGCCTGCTCGACCTGGGTACCGGAGGAGTAAAGATCCGCGGACAATTCCGCGCCCCGAGAGCGTTCCCCCATGAAATCCTCCATGGGTCGGGTGAACATCTGGTCGAACAGGTTCGGGATGCCCATGCCGCCCGGGGGGGTGCGGGAGCGCGGCGCGAAGATCTCACGGTTGTACTGCATGCCGGCGTTGCGCAGCGCGGCATCGGCGCTTTGCATCCGGGCCAGCAGGGCCTGGCGGTTGGCGAGCAGCTCACGGTCGTCGAGGGAGACGAGCAGGTCGCTCTTCTTGAAGGCATCGCCTTCGATACCGGCAAGGTATTTGACCCGTCCCGGCAGCTGGGCGGCGAAGGTTACCTCCTTATAAGGGATCACGGTCCCGCCCACCGAGACGGTAGGGGCCCCCTCGGCCTGCTTCACCACGAACTCGCCGCCCGGAGGCACCGCCGCAACGGCCTGTGCCGCCAACGCCAAACCCACCACCAGCAATCCGCGAACCATCGATAATCCCATGTGCTTTGCTACCCGAGTAACTTTCTACTGCAACAAAAAAAGAATTATCACCAAATCAATCGATGCCCGCAAGCACGGGCAAGGATTAATGCATACAAATCAGGTGCCTAATGGAAGCCGACAACCACTTGTATCGGCTGGAATTCGGTCCCGGATATCACCCGAGAAGCGGGTGCGCGTGATCGTGAGGACTCGATTAGCTGCCCGTGAACATAAATAGCGACACTAACACAAGCAGGGTATCGTCCCGAACACTGTTTAGGTATAACATTCAGTGAGCATATGATAGAGGGTCGACCGGATCCGAACCTCTTCCCCGATTCCGGACCGCGCTTCGAAGCCATGAGGAACCATGCGATGTATCCTTCCACAAACGCCGTCGAGCAACGACTGAAGAATCTGGAGGCCCATCTGGAGCAGGAAAACCCGGTGCTGCTCGGTACGGTTCAGAGCTTCCGCACCCTGGATCGGGTTGCCTATGGCATGGGTCTCCTCGAGAAGGACCAATCCTACGCCACCCAAATCCCGTGGTGGCCCCTGATCTCGGTGCTCGGAACCTTCTCCGCCGGCAAATCCACCTTCGTCAACCACTTCCTCGGCAGCAAGCTGCAGCGAACGGGCAACCAGGCGGTAGACGACCGTTTCACCGTCATTTGCTACAGTCGCGAGTCGACGGACCACGCCTTGCCGGGGGTTGCCCTCGATTCGGACCCGCGTTTTCCCCTCTATCAGATCTCTAAGGATATCGAGCTGGTGTCCGAAGGCGAAGGCGAACGCATCGACACCTACCTGCAGCTCAAGGCCAGCTCCAGCGAACGGCTGCGGGGCAGGATCCTCATCGACTCGCCGGGCTTCGATGCCGACGCCCAGCGCACGGCGACGCTGCGTATCACCGATCACATCATCGGCCTGTCCGATCTGGTACTGGTATTCTTCGATGCCCGCCACCCGGAGCCGGGGGCCATGCGCGATACCTTGAAACATCTGGTCGCCGATACCATCAAACGGCCGGACGCCGGCAAGTTCCTGTACATCCTCAATCAACTCGATACCACGGCGCGGGAGGACAACCCCGAAGATGTAATCGCCGCCTGGCAGCGGGCTATCGGTGAGGAGGGCCTGACCGCCGGGCGTTTCTACACCATCTACAACCCGGACGCCGCTATCTTCATCGAGGACGCGGCCAAGCGCGCCCGGTATGAGGAGAAGCGGGACCAAGACTTGAAGGAGATCCACAGGCGCATGCAGGAGGTGGAGGTCGAGCGGGCCTACCGCATCGTCAGCGCCGTGGACAGGACCGCCAAGGACATCGAAGAACGCACCGTACCCTTTCTCCAGCGGGCAATCGACCGTTGGCGCAGACGCACCCTGTGGGGCGACGGAATCGTCCTGGGTCTGGCCCTGATCGCCTTGCTGGCTTGGATCTTCCGGGGCGACGGACTGGCCGTACTCCAGAGTGTCATGGATACCTCCTGGGTGATCCCGACCCTGATTATTGTGGCCTTCGTCCTGTTCGTAGCGGCCCATTTCGGGATCCGCTCCCTGGCCGCGAAATCCGTCGCCCGCTCATTGACCGCCCGAGCCGCGGAGGAGGGCCTGTACAGTAACCTGGCCCGTGCCTTCACACGTAACACCTGTTGGTGGCGAACCATCTTCGCGCGCACGCCGGTCGGTTGGAATACACGCGCCAGGCGCCGCCTGCGTAAGGTGAGGCAGGACGCCGATCTCTACGTACAGACGCTCAACGACCGCTTCACCAACCCCTCCGGCGACCGCTTGGACTCGGATCTCACGCCACCTCGGACCAGCGCCGAGTCCGCAGCAACCACGGAGCGGAGTTGATACCCCGAGAACAACGGATGCAGCCGACTGAGGTGTGGTGCTTGGGCACCACATTCAAAGTGTCCATGTGGGGCAAGGATGCCCCGCCATTTTCCAGGCATCCAAGTGCTTGGAAAAATCGAGCGAAGTGGAAATCAGGTTATCACTTCACGCCTTCAAAAATTGCCGGGAAGGTGATTTTTCAAGGTCCCCTAAAACAAAGGTAAGGAGAACGAGATGAAACAGATCATTGCGGTCATCAGCGGCATATTCCTCATAGCCTCACTAAGTTATGCCAGCACGCCGGAGGAACTATCGAAATCCTACTTCGATTTTATGAAGGAAGATCAGTGGGATAAGCTTGTGGAACTCTATGACCCCTCGGCTTTGCGCGATATGAGGGAGATGTTGTCGTTTTTTTCTGAGGTGCCGGACGAAATGGCGCCGCAGATGTTGGCCCAGTTCTTTGGACCAGGGATGACCAAAGCGACGCTTAAGACCATGTCTGATACAGACTTTTTCTCATCCTTTTTCAAGGGGGTCATGGCTCAGGCAGAACAACTCGGTCAGCTCGAATTCAAACAGGTCGATATCTTGGGTACCGTCCCTGAAGGAGAAAATCTGCGTCATGTGCTCGCTCGAACCCATGCCAAGTTGGGAGACATGACGATGGAGACAATGGAAGTTGTTTCCTTTAAGAAGACGGAAGGGGGGTGGAAAATGCTGATGCAGGGAAAGATTAAGGGAATGGCTCAGCAGCTTAAAAAAATGTTTAGTCGGGGTTAGAAGCTGTCTGGTTAAAACGGAGCCTAGCGTCGTGTTGCGTTAGGCCACGCAACCTACACTTAAGGCGAGGTCCGCGCGTGCAGGCCGCGCGGGGGATCATGTGGGTGTAGGTTGCGTTAAGACGCCGGCACCGGGCCTGGCCGTGGACCAACGAGCCGTTGGGCGTCGAACGCAACATGTCAAGTCCCCCAAACAGCGCCAAACAATTCAGGATTGCTTTTAACCAGACAGCCTCTTAGAGATGAGCCGAACAATAGGACAAGCCGGGCAATATGAGCGAAATCCGCATCGGAATTGATCTGGGCGGCACCAAGACCGAAGTCATCGCGCTGGACGCCGATCAGGGGGTGCGGGCGCGCCACCGGATGCAAACCCCGCGCAACGATTATGCCGGGACCCTGCGCACCATCGGTGAACTGGTCGCCAAGGTGGAATCGGAGACCGGCGCCCGCGGCACCGTGGGCGTCGGTATCCCAGGCTCCTTGTCTCCCTTTACCGGCCGCATGCGCAATGCCAACTCGGTATGGCTAAACGGGAAACACCTGGATGTGGATCTGGCCGAAATGCTGGGACGCCCGGTACGGTTGGCCAACGACGCCGACTGCTTCGCCCTCTCCGAGGCGGTAGACGGCGCCGGCAGTGGGGTAGGCACGGTGTTCGGCGTGATCATCGGCACCGGTACCGGCGGCGGCATCGTGGTGAACGGCCGCCTGCTCACCGGACCCAACCGCATCGCCGGCGAATGGGGACATAATCCCCTGCCCTGGCCGCGGGACGACGAGCTGCCGGGACCACCCTGTCACTGCGGCAAACGAGGTTGCATCGAGACCTTCCTGTCAGGGCCGGGACTCGCCGGTGATTTGCTGCGGACCACGGGACGCCACCTGACGCCCCCACAGATCGTCGCCGCGGCCCATGACCCGGAAGCCGAGGCCGCCTTGCGGCGCTATGAGGACCGTATGGCCCGAGCACTCGCCAGCGTCGTTAACCTTCTCGACCCGGACGTGATCGTACTCGGCGGCGGACTCTCGAACCTCGATCGGCTCTACCGCGAGGTACCCAAGCTCATTGGCCGGTACCTGTTCTCGGACGGAACCCATATCGACTTACGGCCCCCCGTCCACGGGGACTCCAGCGGCGTCCGCGGTGCGGCATGGCTGTGGGTGTCAAGACCCGCCAGGTTATAGACTCGTTTTTGAACGGATTTAGCTTGGAACAGATGATGCCTCCTGACAGACAGCCCCATGACCTTCAAAACCGCCGATCTCTTTGACGACTCTGGTGACCGAGTTCGGGTCTGCGACCCTATCTTCCGGGATTTCGGCGGTCACGCCCGCTTTTGCGGTCCCATCGCCACCGTCAAGTGCTTTGAGGACAACTCCCTGGTCAAGGCCGTTCTGGGCGAACCGGGGGAGGGGAGGGTGCTGGTGGTGGATGCCGGCGGTTCCCTACGCTGCGCGATGCTCGGCGATCTGATCGCGGCCAGCGCCGTCGAGCACGGCTGGCGCGGGGTGCTGTTGTTCGGCTGTGTGCGGGATACGGTCGAACTCGCCGGTATGGCGCTGGGAGTGAAGGCACTGGCCGCCAATCCGCGCAAGAGCGAGAAGCGGGGGGAAGGGCAGCGGGACATCCCGGTGAGCTTCGCCGGGGTCTGCTTCCGGCCGGGCGATCATATCTATTGCGACGAGGACGGCATCTTGGTCTCCGTGGAGGCGCTCGAGGTTTAGGAGTGCGGCGTCGAATAGCAGAGAAATACTTGCGCAAGCAATGGCAATCAATGCAGACAAACCCCAACTCTGGATTGAACTCGCGGATCGTGATCTTTTCTCCTGGCTCGAAACGGGTAAGGATCCATCCGAGAGTCAAATTGCTCGAGCAGCCAGCGTCGTTGCAGACCGTCTTTGCGGTGCTACTGCGGATCCCATTATCCGAAACGCTCAGGAACGTCGCCAACTGGAATCGATCCAGAAGTGGCTTGAGCTTCAAAAATACCGGTACCTTTCGCCAACTAGTATTGATGATGCACGGCATCTTTCTCCAGGCTTCTTCACGTTCCGTCTCAATGTTGCAGTGGGAAGTAGTGGTAAACAGAAGGTGAATGTTCCGGTTATAAAACAGAAGGAAATCGATGATTGCAGGACGCAGGAGGAACGCAATCGGCTTGGGCAATTTTCGACACCTTTTGATCTTGCACGGGATATTGTAAAGCATTCGTTACACTTTCACGGTAATCGTGATATTTGCTTTCTCGAACCTGCATTAGGGACAGGAGTTTTCTTCGGTGCAATAGAAGCTGGTGCCGACAAGGAACGAATAAAACAAGCATCAGGAATCGAGCTTGATGCTGAGTATTCATCTATTGCCAGTGAGCTATGGCCGGACGCTCCGTTTAGGGTCATCAACCAAAATTTCCTTGATTTCACAAAACTACCGGAGAATCGTGGTACATTCAGCCTACTATGCACAAATCCCCCCTATGTAAGACACCACCATATCCCGTCAGCCGTTAAATCGGTTCTACAGGGTCGCGTCCGATCCGAGCTAGGTCTCAATCCCAGCGGATTAAGCGGTCTGTACGTCTACTTTATCCTTCTTTCCCATCATCTACTTGCACCAAATGCGGTTGCATCCTGGTTGATCCCCAGCGAGTTTCTCTCCGTGAACTACGGACGTGTCCTCCGAGAGTATCTTCTCCGCAGGGTGACCCTGACTCATATTCACCAGTTCGATCCGGCAGATGTGCAATTTAACGATGCTATGGAAGAACTTCTCGATTGCCTGAATAACCTCAAAAAGCAAGTCTTAATTAACGGAGGAAGAACCTATGGTGGGGGATTGCACAAGCTGGAACCGAGTGAACTTGCAAGTCTACCGATGCCGAGGCTTCCGGAGTGGCTCCAGACCCCAAAGCAGGCAGAACTGATCTTTTCGTGAATGCAGCCCCCAAGACGCTCCAACGACTCCAATTTCGGGCGCTTCACGACTAACGGGTAACCCAATGGCATGGGTCCTGGCAAAGCAGATCGCTAGGGCGATCCATTCCGGGTTCAATCGCCACTACCGGTGGTATCGGATGACGACCGCGGGGGCAAGGCGGTGGTTCGAGGATGCGGATTGGGAGGAAGTGCAGCGCGCCGCCCGCGAGCGCATCGGTTACTACGACCGGCATGTGGGCGAGACCATCGCCGGTTTGCGCTCCGAGTTTGGCATCCAAGACCTCGACGCACGCCTGTGGCGGCGGGTCAAGGTGGAATACCTGCGCCTGCTGCCCGAACACCGCCAGCCGGAGCTGGCGGAGACCTATTACAATTCGGTCTTCTGTCACCTATTCCACCGCACCTATTACAATAACGAATTCATCTTCGTATGGCCGGTGATATCCACCGAGCACCTGGAGTCGGAGACCCCCAGCTTTCGCTGTTACTATCCGACCCGGGACGGCTTCGCTCAGGTCGTCTGCGAGATTCTGTCCGGCTTCGGATTTCGGTTGCCCTTCCGCGACGTTTGGGCCGATGTGCGCAATCTCACCCGCGCCATCCGGACCCGCTTCCCGAGTGGAAGGGACAGGCGTGAGAACTTCCAGCTTGCGGTCCTCAGGCAGGTCTTTTATCGCAACAAGGGCGCCTACATCATCGGTAAGGCCATCAACGGGGCCGATCAGATTCCTTTCGTCATTCCGATCTTGAACGACGAGGAGGGTGGTCTCTATGTGGACACCCTGCTTATGGGCAGCGATGAGATCGGGGATATCTTCAGCTTTTCGCGTGCCTACTTCATGGTAGATACTCAGGTGCCGGCTGCGGTGGTGGAGTTCCTGCGGCCCTTGATGCCTCACACGAGCAAGGCGCAGCTCTATACGGCCATCGGCCTACATAAGTTCGGCAAGGCCGAGTTTTATCGCTCATTCCTCAAGCATCTGCGCTACTCCAATGACGAGCTAATGGTAGCGCCGGGCATCCGCGGTCTGGTGATGTGCGTCTTCACCCTGGCGTCCTTTCCTTATGTGTTCAAGGTGATCAAAGATCGCTTCCCATCGCCCAAGGCGACGACCCGGGAGACGGTCATGCGCAAGTACCAGCTGGTCAAGCTGCACGATCGTGTGGGACGGATGGCGGACTCTTGGGAGTACTCCGATGTGGCCTTCCCGCGGGAGCGTTTCTCCGATGCCTTGCTGACCCAGCTCCGGGAGGAGGCGGCGAACAGCCTGGTGATCGAGGGCGATCAGGTCATTATCAAACACCTGTATATCGAACGGCGCATGCGTCCCCTCAATCTCTATCTGGAGACGGCGGACGCGGGGCAGCTAAGGCATGCGATCCGGGAATACGGCGATGCCATCAAACAACTGGCCGCCGCAAACATCTTCCCGGGTGACTTGCTGTTCAAGAATTTCGGCGTTACCCGCCAGGGTCGCGTAGTCTTTTACGACTATGACGAGATCTGTTATCTGACCGAGTGCAACTTCCGAGAAATCCCGGAGGCGCCGTTTCCGGAGATGGAACTGGCGGATGAGCCCTGGTATACGCCAGCGCCGGGGGATGTCTTCCCGGAGGAGTTTGCGACCTTTCTGCTCCCGGATCCCCGCATCCGTGCGTGTTTCCTGGAATACCACCGAGAGCTGCTGGATGCCGCCTGGTGGCGCCGGCGCCAGGAGGTCATCCGAAACGGGTATCTGGAGGATGTGTTTGCGTATCCGGTGGAGCGGCGTTTTCGGCACACACGGCCCTGACGCGAGCAACAAAACCTTTTTAATCCACAGATTTCGCAGATTTTCGCAGATAAAAAAACGAAAAAATCTGTGAGAATCCTGGTGGACAAGCCTTAGTATATGGTTGACGTAGGGTCCGCTGTGCGGACCTTCTAAATGTCAACACTACGATCCCTCTCGAAGTAACACCATGCCATAGGGCGGGACAGAAACTTTCTGTTGAATGCACCCGCCATCACCCGTCGCGTCCCTCCACTCCTTGTCTTCGTTGCTCCGGAAGATTAGCTGGGCGTTGATGTAGCGAGGGCCCCGCCAGCCCGCGTAGGGCGGGAAAGCGCAGCGCATCCCGCCGATACTCGGACGGCGGGATACGGTCGTCCCTGACCTGTCCCGCCCTACGCGGGCTCGTACAGTCCGCCGAGCGCGTAGAAAAAGGCTTGCCCTTGAGCCCCGAGCTCGATCAAGCCTTGCTGCATGGGACCTCGATCGGCGGAGCACGGCCCAAGGCGCAGATCCAAACGGGTAGCAAAAAATACATCGCCAAGTTTGCGTCGGCGACCGATCTCTACAGCCTGGTCAAGGCAGAATTCATTGCCATGCGAATTGGCGCTCTGGCGGGGCTCGAGGTGGCGCCCGTCTCCCTTGCCCGCGCGATGCACAAAGAAGTGCTGCTGATCGAGCGTTTCGACCGCGCGCCATCCGGTGGTGGGTGGCAACGCAAGGCGATGGTGTCGGCACTCACGATGCTCGCCCTCGATGAGATGATGGCGCGCTATGCGAGCTACGAAGACTTGGCGGAGCTCGCCCGTCACCGCTTCAAAGATGCTCGAGCAACGCTACGCGAGCTCTTCTCCCGGCTGGCATTCAACATCCTGTGCGGCAATACGGACGATCATGCCCGCAACCATTCGGCCTTCTGGGACGGGCAGACGCTCGCGCTGACACCGGCCTACGATATCTGTCCGCAACCGCGCACCGGCAACGAGGCCTCACAGGCGATGCTGATCACCGGTGGAGATCGCATGAGCCGGATCGCTTCATGCCTCAATGCCGCGGCTCATTTTCTGCTGTCCCGCGAAGAGGCAATCGCGATCCTCGAAGGTCTGCTGGACAAGATTATCGCGAGCTGGGACAGCGTTTGTGACCAAGCCGAGCTCGCTCCGACAGACCGCACCCTGCTGTGGGGTCGCCAGTTCCTGAATCCTTACGCCTTCGAGGGTCTCGGCGACGATGCCGCCTACCTGAAAGCCATGGCCGACGATGCGCGCATTCGAGAGGCTCGCGTCAGGTGACAGGCATATCGTGACCCACCGTGATGGTTGGCGGGACCTGAAGGCCGGGAACATCCATTCCATCTTCATAACGACCTGCTGGCGAGGGCCAAAGCGGCTGCGGTCCAGGAGCACGAGACGCTTAGAGGCTGTCTAAAAACCAACTAACCTGTAGGGTGGGCTGTGCCCACCAAATACTACGCCTGACCGGTGGGCACAGCCCACCCTCCGGGTACGGTTCCATAAAAATCAATGACTTAGTTTTTAGACAGCTTCTTAGTATTCGCCCGGTGTCGATCTGCGCAACTGCGGAAGGGAGTGGCCCCTCCTGCGCAACAAGTCGCTGACACTCGGCCTACGCGGCAACCGCGTGACCAATGCTTGGATTGCTTCCACGGTCGAAACGCTCGGCGAGCATTTGGTAACCTTCGACTACGACTTTGAGCGGCTTCTGCCAGCGCGGGATTTTACGCCACTTCCCTTGACAAACTGAGACTGACGCGGCGGGATGCGCTGCGCTTTCCCGCCCTACGGTCCTGTCACCAAGGCTGTCCGGTAGACAACCTGATTCCGGACTGGAACGACCTGGTATACCGAGGCGATTGGCAGGCGGCCATCGAGGTGCTGCACGCCACCAACAACTTCCCGGAGTTCACCGGGCGCATCTGCCCCGCCCCCTGCGAGGCCGCCTGCACCCTGAACCTGCACGACGCCCCGGTCACCATCAAGACCATCGAATGCGCCATCATCGACAAGGCCTGGGAGCAAGGCTGGATCCAACCCCAGATCGCCCGCCACAAGACCCGCAAGCGAGTTGCCGTGGTCGGCTCCGGACCCGCCGGCCTGGCAGCGGCACAACAGCTCGCCCGCGCTGGCCACTCCGTCAAGCTCTTCGAGCGCCAGGACCGCATCGGCGGACTGCTGCGCTACGGCATCCCGGATTTCAAGCTCGATAAGCGACTCATCGACCGGCGCATGGCCCAGATGCGGGCCGAGGGCGTGGAGTTTCACACGAATGTGCACGTCGGCATCGACATCCCGGCCTGCAGGCTGGTCGAGGACTATGACGCCGTCGTGCTCGCCGGTGGCTCCGAACAACCTCGGGATCTGCCGGTGCCGGGCCGTGAGCTCCGGGGCGTGTATTTCGCCATGGATTTTCTGCGTTCCAACAGCAAGCGTGTCCAAGGCGTCCATGTGCCGGATGCCGAATTCATCAGCGCCGAAGGCAAGCAAGTCGTCGTCATCGGCGGCGGCGACACCGGCTCGGACTGCATCGGCACCGCCAACCGCCACGGCGCCAAATCCGTCGCCCAGCTCGAAATCCTGCCCCAGCCCCCGGAGCAAGAAGACAAAGGACTCACCTGGCCCGACTGGCCTAACAAGCTGCGCACCTCCAGCTCCCAGGAAGAAGGCTGCGAGCCCCGCTTGTGGTCGGTGAAAACAACTCGGTTCATGGATGACGGAAATGGCAGAGTCAAATCGGTCGAGTACGTCGAAGTAGAGTGGAAAAAAGATGCCGCTGGACGTTGGGTAGACACCCCGATCCCAGGTACCGAATCCTCCCTGGAAGCCGATCTGGTCACCCTCGCCATGGGTTTTTTACACCCGATCCATGCCGGGATGCTCGAAGAGTTGGGCGTGGAGCACGACGGACACGGCAATGTCAAAAGCCACACCGAAGGCCCCGATGCCTACCACACCTCAATCCCCGGCGTCTTCGCCGCCGGCGATATGCGCCGCGGCCAATCCCTGGTAGTATGGGCCATCCGCGAAGGCCGCCAGTGTGCCCGTGCCGTGGACGAGTGGTTGATGGGGAGGTCGGATTTGCCTTAACCGTTCTGTGGAGGCCACAGGTGATCAATCACCTGTAGCCACCTGACTAATTTCTTTTCATCACAATAAAGTGATAACTAGGAATTATTCATTATAAATTGGGGGCACTCGATGCAAAGAGATACCTTGGAAAAGATTCTTAGTTACGGATCGGCTAGTGTATTAGTATTGATAGCGATATTTAGCCAATTCTCGGAATTTTTATTTCCGGGGAAAGAACTAGCTTTTCTCATTATCTTTGCCGGCTTTGTATCTTTTTTCTCTGTGCATATATTTTTTGAAGTAAAGAAAATAAGAAGTGATTTTAATAAATGCGCTTTGCCAGATAAAGATTTCAACTGCCCCTATAGCAAGGGAGGAATAAAATTAATAACGGATATGAGAGAGAGCCGGAATATTTTTGATGATTTTACGGGGATTTATCATGCATATAATGCACCACTTAGATTTGAGACATCAGATCTAGATCATCAAAGCGACGTTCATGCAAGACGTTATAGATCCGATCATTTTGAGAGAGCATATTATTACTATCCAGTTCTGTCAGAGTTAGGTGAGGAAGAAAGAGAAATATGGGTTCAGAATATATATGCATTGTATACGACGCTCGCCAAGAAAATAACAGAAAAAGAAGGAAAAAAAATAACTTTCTACGTGCCACGAAAAAATGCTAATGCTAATGCAAATGTGCAACAATCACAACTTGTTACATATTTCATGGGAGAAAAAGAAGGGTTGGAACAATGTGTAACCTATATTCATAATCCAGCATTCTCGACAGACAGTAATCCACATTTCATGATCGTATTCTATAATGACTGGGTGTTAAGATATATACGAAACCATATTGAAACAAGCAGAAAAAACTTGCTTCCGATAATAGGTATTAATGAGTTTTTAGGTTATCTTGAAAGCAATTATCCAGAAGCATGTAACCTTGCTAAGCTAAGCATAGATTTTGATGCTTAGATAACATTACTTACCATATCATATATATCATTAATAGGTACAAAAGGCATTTTTAGTTTAGTGACTGCGGATATGTTATATCCAACTGTTTCTAAAGCACTTGCCGGGCACTTTTTTAACAGTATTCTCTCAAATTTATCTACATGATGAAGTACTGAACTTGATTCCTTCATAAATTCAGAAGTTTCTTCACTATACGGGCCTATAGTCAGATATTCTTCTTTAACTCTTCCGTCTCTTATTTCAATTATCACATTCCCTCCAGAGAATATTTCGTCAATACCGTTCTCGTTGTGCAAAATAATACTGTTTCTTCTTAGGTGTCTGACTATATCCACGAAAATACTCAGATACCTAACATCAGAAACCCCGTTTACTTGCCCTAAAGATCCTGTTAAGTTGGAAATAGGAAATATTACCTTGAATATGTCAAGAAATTCATTTTCAAATAAATCTCTTCTAGCAGCCCGTAAGGGATTGCTGTATGGTATACCTAATTCTTCTAACCCAATGTATCTAAATTCTGATATTCTTAGGTAATCTTCGATCAAGTTGTTACCTGATAACTTCAACGCATCAAAGAACTCCCTACTGCCCCATGAAGACGTTACATGGCTTGTGCCAACTTTTACTATTGGCAAAAAATGCCTAGCCGCAATTATGGACGACATTGTTGATATATTTATCGTTTTTTTCCAGTCTCCACCAGTCCCAAAGTTATTAACGTGCTCGGTACCAAACCTTTGTGCATATTTTCTCTCGATCGATAAAATTGCCTCAGCTAATTCATTTATGGATAGCTTATTAGGTTGAAGTTCTTCTAGAATAGAAAAGATTATATCTGCATTAACGCTTTCTTTTAATATTCCCAATAAATTAGCAACACAGATTCTCACAATAACAACCTCTTGAATTGAAGGATAATTCCTAGTTATCGTTTCTCTCCAATAGCTGAACCCTGAATTTAGTACTGCTTATCGCGGATTTCAGCGAAGAATCCGTCACATGCGTGTAGATCTGTGTCGTAGTGATACTTTGGTGGCCGAGCAACCTCTGGACATAGCGGATATCGATTCCAGCTTCGAGGAGGTGTGTGGCCGTAGAATGCCTCAGCATGTGGGGAGTCACTCGGCGCGTAAGATTCGCACGTTCTCCCGCCTTGATCACAAGGTGGCGCAAGAATTGTGGTGACGCGGGTGTGCCACGGGAGTTTATAAGCAAGCTTGTGGTCGTTGGGGACAGGGTATCGCGGGCCTCGACATAGCCCAGAATCAGCTCTCGTAAGTCGGTATCTGGGATAACGACATGCCTTTCTCTGTTACCCTTGCCACGGATCAAGATCATCCGACGATCAAAATCGACGTCCGAAACTTTCACTGCGCTCAACTCGCTGACCCGAACCCCGGTTGCAAAAAGCAGCTCGAGCGTTACCAAGGTCGTCAATTCTAGAAACCCCGTATGGTCTCGAACCGTGCGGGCAATCCTTTGCGACTTGTATGGATTGCGTGTCGGCAGACCGAGCTTGGTCAAGGGTTGGCGTAGTAGGCGCCGGATCTCGTTGCTGGTAAGTGCCCGTGGCAAATGTACCGGCTGTTTGATATCGATTGCCAGTCGGTGGAACGGGGTGACATCGATGACCTCTTCGGTTTCCAACCAACGAAACATGGCGCGGACGCTGGCGATGTGACGTTTGATGCTGGCCTCCTTCAAATTGCATTTGTCATTCAGGCACTTGAGATAGGCGCGTATGTCTTCCCGCTTGCATTGCGTGACGTCACTTCGGGGGGTTTTAAAACATTGGAATTGTTTGAGGTCGATTGCATAAGCGCGTAGCGTATGCTCCGACAGGTTCTTGTCGAATCGGCAGTGGGAAAGAAAATCATCGCAGGCTTGATCGAGGTGCATGACGGGTTCTCCCTAAGTTCAGCGGTATATTCGGCCTGAGGAAAAAAGCGGTCTCCACCCCAATCGTCATCAGGATCAGCTCCATAGGGATGCCATAACGCATGGAGAACGCAAAGATCGCATCCCCGTACAGATCCAGAGCGGTCAAGACGGAAAGGGGCTCACCGCGGCTGCGCTCCGGTCCACCTGCACGTGTGTAGATGCCGGTATCATCATGCTTCCACTCGATGCCACCGAACTTGGAGTGAAATCCGGATGCCCCCATCCGGGGCGCTTCGGCCCAATCGAATGGACGGGCCAACAGCCGGTCGATTATCTCTTGCATGTATGTATCCTCATTCTTCCAAAATCGTAACTATTCAGGTACAAGATATTGTTCACTGGTTGCGAAAAACCACAAAATGTTGTGTTTTCATCGCCCAGAAAACACAGAAAACAATAAAAGGACACCCATCTTGTTTATAACGGACGACTGGTGCAAAGCGCCTCATCGAGCTGACAGCCGACCGGCCATCCTTTCGCACGATTCGCTTCAAGCCCGAAGGAATCGGCCCGATCGTCGACGGCAGGTCCCGCAAGGACGAAATGGACAGCCGACGACTCTACCCGGACTCCCCCGCCGGTCTTACCTTCGCAACAACGACCGGGAGAACCGGAAAATCATGAAACCACCGGAGTGATATTCTCGCCGGTTTCAGAATCAAACAAATGGACATCGCCTCGTTCGACGGAAAGGTCAATTGTTTCCCCTTCCTGTGCTCGAATATCTGCTCCCAGGCGCGCCACAACACGCAAGTGAGAGGAGACGGGGTCAGGTCTTGATCCGTGATCGAGTAGATTCACGCCATGGGATAGGCGGAACGCTATTTTCTTGGAAGACGGCGATCGGGAGCTGTGGCTGGATGTCTTGGGACAGGTCTGCAAACGCTTCAACTGGGTTGTTCACGCCTACTGTCAGATGGGGAACCATTATCATCTTCTTGCCGAAACCCCCGACAGCTACCTTTCCGCAGGGATGCGCCAGTTAAACGGCGTGTATACCCAACGCTTCAACCGAATCCATCATTGGGTGGGGCACCTCTCCCCGCCTTTCCCCTTCCCTCATGCTCACTTCAGGAGCTCTACCGCTGGGGAACACCCAAGCACCTTGGCGCGCTTTGCCAGTCTCCGACCGAAAGTGACAAAGGCGGCCGCGCGGTTGCTGCAGACCAGGTGTAAGGCATCGGCGAGGTCCATACCGGCATCGAAGAGATCCAATGCGGTGGCGACCGCCTCGCGATCCTCGATGGTGATATGCTCAATACCAAGAAGCGCGGACAACACCTGCGTGATATCCGCCCGCACCAACCCGTAGAAGCCGCGCATCACCCACTCAAATTCCAGCAGCACGGTTACCGTGACTATGGAGGGCTCGGAAAGGGCGGCGACCGCCGCGGGGCGCTACCCCGTGGCCTGCACATCGTCAGGATCGTCGATGAAGAAGCGCGCGAGGACGTTGGTGTCGAGGGACTTCATGGCGCAGAGTCATGCTCACGCACCAGCAGCGAGGCGGGATCGAAGTCCTCTAGCCGACACGGCGCCCCGCGCGAGGGTGCCTTGATCATGCCGGCAAGGTTCGCGATGTCCGTCGGGGGATGTGCGCGAAGAACGCGTAGCCGCAGTCCATCGGGCGCCTCTGAAAGTTCTAGTCGCGCACCTGCACCTAGTCCGAGCCGCCGACGCAGGTCCGCCGGAAGCGGAACTTGCCTTTCATCGGAGAGGACGACCGTGGTCATGGGGCATTCTCCAACCATCAGAGATTAAGATACCGCAATCTTCGAAACCTTTGCCGGCGGGGACTACAACATGCGGAAGATCGACGATCATGGGGGAGGGAAACCGGGGACGTACCACGGTTTTTGCGTTGCTGAGCTGTTGGCGTGTCGCAGTGGAACGATGGGGCCACATCACGGTATTTCTCGTGCGTGCGGCCAGCTGATGATCCAGGTCTGCCATCAAAATGCCCACGGTGGACGATCACAAAGGAAGTTGACGAACTCGGAGTGTTGTTTCGGTGACGGTGACGAATATACCGCTCGTCCAATCGATATTGCTCAGGCTCAGGACGGAGGCAAGTCGCTGATTCACCCGCTCCGAGGTCTTGTTACCAAGCCGAAAGGGGATCGGGGTCTTGCATTCCATAGATACACTGACCTCGCTCTGCCACCACCCAGATTCCATGATTTCACGGCAGAGAACAAGCCTTGCTGCGTCGTCCGTATCTTGTAAGCACCACATTGCGAGAACTTGCCCCTGTCCACTCACAACACCGCTTCCAACCCCTTACGATCAATGAGCGTGAGAAGTTTCACGGAAGGCCCGCTCGGCTTCTTCTCACCTATTTCCCACTTTTGAACGGTGGACACACTCGTATTCAAGATAGCGGCAAAAACCGCTTGGCTGACATGCGCCGTTTCGCGAAGCGCTCTGATCTTTTCTGGCGGCATCTCCTCGACATCGAGATGGCACAATGCATCGAACTCGTGCATGCGGCGTTTGTCGATCAGGCCGGCTGCGTGCAATCCGCGAGCGGTTTCATGCATTTCTGACAGGATTCGGCTGTTACTCTTGGTTGTGGTCATGACAAATCTTCTCTATCTCACCGGAGGAAAGCGCAACGACGATTTGTCGATCATCGAGCCCGAGCAGGTCCGTTGCCACTTCCCGGAATAGACGCAATTCACGCTCATCGATGTTGACCCGCTCGTTCTTCGCAAATCCGTAGAGAAAGAACCAGCGGCTTCCCAGGTTTGTGGCGACGATTGTCCGGGCGCCGCCGCGCCTTCCTTGCCCCGGAAGCGCGATGCGCTTTTTCAGCACGCCGCCACCGAGGTCCGCATCGATCAGACCATCCTCCATCTCGGAAATGGCCTTGCAGAGCGTTGCATCAGACAAGTCCACCCTGCGCATCCAACGAGTGAAGGTACGGGTCCTGAACACTCTCCTCATGAAAAAAAGTTTATCACTTGGTGAAATACTGCGCAGTAGTCTTTCGCCCATCTGTGGCACTCGCCGACTCGAAAATCAATGGTAATCCGGGGGGATTCCAACATGACTTCTCCGTGCATAGGTTATCTCGGCTCGACTCGATTCTTCTCGTCACCGAATACCCACCAAGAACGCCGACGGAGGCAGGATCGGTATCTCCCTCCAGGGGTGCATATCGGTGAGGTGCGGGTCGCTGGCGACGATGAGCTCAGCGCCGGCTGCCTCTGCGAGTGCGAGAAATTTGTTGTCTTTCGGGTCGGTACAGTCGGTCACGGTCCGGTCGACGGCGACCATGGTCACCCTTTGCCGAAATTCGGCGACGAATTCCCGCCGCAAGCCGGTCCCGACATAAGGGTCGAACTTTGGGCGCATCAGGACGGTTTCCAGTTCGGCCAACGTCTCGTCACTGGCGCAAATCTCGAATTGCAGCAGGGCCTTTTCCAGCGCCAATGCAGGAACAGACTCGGGCCGGATGGCGGCACTCACCAACACGCCCGTGTCGATGACGATCCGCCTAACGAAGCTCATGCACCAAGCGGTTCACGCCCGAATCCGTGAGAGTGGGGGATTCGCTGTCATCCGTTTGCTCGGTCACCTTCCGGCGGTAGCGAGAATACCAGCGTGTCGCCTCGTCACGCCGTCTACGCAATTCAACCAACTCCTGCATGTCATGGCTGGAAACGACATAGGCCACGGTCCGTCTACGTCGAGTGACCTCGACGGGTTCACGCTGGGATCGGTCGATCAGTTCGCCGAAACGATTTTGCGCTTCGACAGAGGTTACGGTAATCATGGGATTCTCCATGGAATGACTGACACAGCTAGTTTAGCTATTTCGCAACCTTTGACAACCATCAGGACTTACCGTGCATGTCGAGGGACTTCATGGCGCAGAGTCATGCCCACGCGCCAGCAGCGAGGCGGAATCGAAGTCCTCCAGCCGACACGGCGCCCCGCGCGAGGGTGCCTTGATCATGCCGGTACCGCAATCTTCGAAACCTTTGCCAGCGGGGGCTACAACATGCGGAAGATCGGCGATCATGGGGGAGTGCACTACTCGATGATCAGTAGAATGATCAGTCTGATCGCGAAGGCACAGGTCAAGACCTGACCCCTTTCCCCCCTTGCTGGATGGGCGCTTCTTGGCTACACTTCTCCCATAATGGGAGATACACTGAAACATGCGGATTATCGCCAAGAGCACGTTGAAGAAATTCTGCGACCAGCCTGCATACAGGGATGCTCAAGGCCCATTGCAAAGCTGGCATGAGGAAGCGGCAAGAGCCAAATGGGCATCACCCCAGCAGATCAAGGCGCAGTACCGCAACGCCAGCATCTGTGCCAACAATCGTGTCGTGTTCAATATCGGCGGCAACAAGTACCGCTTGGTAGTAGAGGTGCAGTATCGGGCCGGCATCGTGTGGGTGAAATTCGTAGGAAGCCATGCGCAGTACGACAAGATCGACGTGGAGACCGTGAATGAATATTAGGCCTATCCGTTGCAACGAGGATCTGCAAGCGGCTTTTCGCCGTCTCGAGGCGATTTTTCAGGCCGAAGAGGGAACGCCGGAGGCGGATGAAATGGAGATCCTGGTTACCCTGATCGAAGCCTATGAGAATAAGCATTATCCGATCGGTCCGGCGAACCCCGTCGACGCCATCAGATTCAGAATGGAACAACAGGGGCTGACCCCACGCGATCTCGAGGCCTATATCGGCCCCAGCGGTCGGGTGTCGGAGGTGTTGAATCGCAAGCGCCCCTTGAGCCTGCGTATGGTGAAGCGCCTGCACGACGGATTGCGTATCCCTTATGAGAGTCTGATGGCGGGGGTATCATGAGAGCTGCACACACAGCCCGCGTAGGGCGGGAAAGCGCAGCGCATCCCGCCTTCGGCCTTCAGGCAACCTCTAACCGCAAGGATGTACTGTGCCAACCATTAACGCCTTCTATTATCATCTTCTTGCCGAAACCCCCGGCAGAACCTTTCCGCAGGGATGCGAGATACCGCAATCTTCGAGGCCTTTGCCGGCGGGGGCTACAACATGCGGGAGATCGGCGATCATGTGGGAGTGCACTACTCAAGGATCAGTAAAATTATCAGTCTGATCGAGAAGGCACAGGTCAAGACCTGACACTTATGCAAATACTCATTTAAACACTCGGAGGCCTCTTCGAATTTTGCAATACTGAATACTACTCTTTCCCTCAATTGCCCTTTTAGCCTAGTATTTTTTACTAACTTTTCTGCGAGAATTTCCGACTTAGTGACGCTTTTTGTACAAAAAGACATCTTCAACCGTCCTGGTCTTTTTATCCATTCTCCATCTTTTCCTATCACAAAGTGATAGTCATCCACTTGAATCATTGACTGATCTCTATTTCACATAACGTTTGGGCTCAGGCGCCCAATGCCGCGTGGCACTGAGCTTGAAAGTTGCTGAGGAGCCGGACCGCGGCATTGGGTCGCCTGCAGCCGAATGTTAGGCGAATGATCTGTGAAAAACGACTCGTCAATTAAGCCTAGCCCCTTTACTGTTTGATTTCTACTCGTAGCTTGCTATTTTCTCCCTACATAATTTTTCTGTTAAACTCTGTAACTCTTGTACTCGCTCCGCAAGCCAGTTAAGCTCTTCTTTTGTGATTGTATAATTTGGTTTATACCGGGCATCCACATAGGCTTTCCGAAGCAACTTAAACCTTTCTTTTTCTTCTTCAGTAGCACGCGGAAATATGGTTAAGAACCTTGGCTCTATGCTTGATACTCTTTGACTTAATTTCTCTAAATCATGAGTACTTGGTTTATAGCGAGTAAATACTAATAGAATAGTTCCATAAAAACATTCCGTTGCTTGATGCAAAATGAATGCTGCTTTATTATGAAAGTTCTGTTCGAGCATTATTTGGTATGTAGCATAAAACTCTTTAGCACTATTGAACCAATACTCAAAATCCTCTTCAGCTAATTTTTTTCGTTCTTTGGGTGATATTTCAATTGGCTCCGCCAATTGAAACTTACCTGAATCATACAGAAGTACTCCTTCCCGCAGGATGTCAATATAAAAATACTGACTTTTCCTTAAACGACGATTTAAAAACTGGATATCTTCGGCAATCAGGCTGATTGGGGTTCGGTGGATAGTTTTGGCTAAGCGTTGAGCAAGCTGATTGTTTTGCTCGATTTTGCTGGCTTGGCGAGGTGTTTCGGTAACAACCAGAAGGTCGAAGTCGCTTTGATAGCGATAGAGAAGCGTTTCTGGGTCAAGGTCTTCAACCCAGTCACCACGGACATAACTCCCAAACAATATAAGCATATCGAGATCGATTTCTTCTCGAATGATCTCGATAGCTTTTTGTAATTCTTGCTGTTTTTGTTCAGGAAGGTGTTCAAGTGAGGTTTTCATTACTCTTATGATAATCCCTTCGTCTCTCCAATGCGTGGTTGAAGTACAAGTTAGCCACCGTGCGTAGAACGCCTAACGACATGGCTAAGGCGGTGCGTACTGCGCCTTAGCTGATGCGTGAAATCAACCCCTGAGCTCGACGGCGCAGTATGCACTCGCCTTGAGCCTTATGTTAGGATCTGATTAACAATCCTGGGTCAGACATTGATATAGATAACCCGGGCGGCTCCGGGCCGATATAAAGAAGATATCCGCCGGAAACGAAAAAAACGCCAAGTGAAAGCAGCATAAAAAAGGTCATATATGATGCGAACGAACTTTCGCTTTTTTC